>JBFYZE010000483.1:0-15103 GCA_041309665.1 Gemmatimonadales bacterium
ATGCCGTCTGCGCCGTACTCCCGGGCGCGCTCGACCTCGGACGGAAGGTCGAGGTTCGCCCGCAGCGAGACGGGCTGTCCATCCAGGGTGACCGACTCCTGGCGGGCGATGACCGCGATCTCCTCTTCCCACTCCTGGATCCGCTCCCGGCGGGCGTCGAACGCAGACCGGTCGTCGGGGGAGGGGTCCAGGATGATGCGCCCGATGCGCCCGTCCAGGATCGCGTCCTGGCCTTCCTTGGCCACCTGGGAGACGCGGCCCAGCCCCACCACGACCGGGATCCTCAGGGATCGGGCCAGGATGGCCCAGTGGGCGGTCCGCGTGCCCAGGTCCGTGGCGACGCCGAGGATCTTCCCCGGGTCGAGGTGGACGGTGAGGCTGGGCGTCATGTTGCGGGTCACCACGATCACCCCGCGGCGCTCCTGCGCCAGGTCCGAGGGATCGTGGTGCCCCAGGAGCCGGTTGAGGACGCGGATCATGACGTCCTCGAGGTCGTTGAGCCGGTCCAGGACCATGGGCTGCGAGGTCCTGCTCCACATGGCCTGGAGCTCGAGCATGCGCCACTCGAACGCGCGCTGTGCGCTCAGGTGGTTCTCCTGGATGTAGCGCAGCGTACCCGCCACAACCTCCGGGTCGTCGAGCATGAGGAGCTGCGGATCGAAGATCCCGGCCTCGACCGGGCCGAGGCGCGCCTCGGTGGTGGCCCTGAGCTCCCCGAGTCGCGTCTTGGCGAAGGTGCGAGCCTCGTGGAAGCGCTCGACCTCGTGGGCGACGGCGTCGGGCGGCACGGTCTCGTGCGGCACGATCGGGATGCCCCACTCCAGCCGGAAGATGCGGCCGTGCGCGATGCCCTCGGATGCGGGCAAGCCGTCGAGAATCTGGGACATGGTCAGACCTCCGAGAAGCCCCGGCCGACCAGGTCGGCGAGGGCATCGAGGGCGGCGTCGGCGTCGGCGCCGGACGCCGTGAGGCGGAGCCAGCTCCCCTGCTCCGCTGCCAGCATGAGAACGCCCATGATGCTCTTCCCGTTCACCTCCAGCCCGTCCTTCTCCACCGTGATCTCGGCGGAGAAGCGCCCGGCGGTCTTCACGAACTCCGCCGCGGGGCGCGCGTGCATGCCCGCCCGGTTGACGATCTGCACCTGGCGCTCGACCCGTCCATTCTCGGTCATGCTGCCCACCCCCACACAGCCAGGAGGGCCACTGCGGCCACCACGGCGACGGCGGTGGGACGCCAGAGGCGGTGCCCCACCAGGTTTCCGCCGAGGAAGGCGGCGCATGCCAGCACCGCCCAGACCAGGCCGGCCTCGGCCAGGCCTCCTCCGCCGGCCAGGGCCATGCCGCAGAAGACGCCGAGGAGGAGCCCGGCCACGGACCGGACCTTGTCGGTCCAGCGGCTGAGCGCCGCGGCGCCCAGGGAGCGGCCCACGCTCCGGCCTCCCGTGAGGCCGGTCACGAAACCCCACGCACGGAGCGCCACGTGCCCTGCGTTGTAGACGAGGAGGAAGAGCAGTACCGCGACCCACGCGGGCACGCCGAGCCAGAGTAGGGTGAGTGCCGCCAATGACACCGCGGGGAGCCAGGCTCCCCAGACCAGCGCATCCCCGAGCCCGCCCAGAGGGCCGCGCACCGCGGTCTTGAAGCGGCGCACGTCGTCGGGACGCTCGCCGTCGGCCTCCAGCCGGAGCACGGCTCCCAGGGCCACGTTGGCGAGGTACGGGTGGGCATTGAAGTGCTCGAGGTGGCGGCGCAGGGCCGCGTCCATGCCGGCCGCGTCATTCCGGAAGAGGACCCGCAGGGCCGGAAGCATCGCGAACGCGAACCCGGATCCCAGCATGGTCTTGTGGTTCCAGGACCCCTGAATGAGGAACGAGCGGGCGAACGCCGAGGCGAGGACCCGGCGGGAGAGGACGGCGGTCACAGGAGTCGCGCTCCCACCATGGCGAGGGCCATGCCGGTGAGGAACAGGATGCGGAGGCGGCGGTAGCCGCCCAGGCTGCGCATGAGGACGCCGGCGGAGACCGCGGCGCCGACCAGGAGGAGCCCACGGGTGTCGGAGGGTCCGAGGGGCCAGGCCTGAGCGAGAGTCCCCACCACCCAGCGACCGCCCACCACGCCCACCGCCGTCAGCAGGGCACCCCGCAGGCCGTCCAGCGCGATGGCGCCCGCGTGGGCCGCCGACACGCTCTCGGGCCGGGGCCCGTCGCCGTCGGGGACCATCCACGCGTTCAGGCGTCGGAGGGCGGACACGGTGAAGCCGCCGAGCTGCCCCCAGACCAGGCCGAGGGCCAGGCCCAGGGGAACCGCGCCGAGAGGGTCCGCGGCGCCGGCGGACGCCACGGCCACCACCGCGGCGGTGGCTCCCTCCGGATACCGCGCGCCGCCCGAGGGGAACGAAACGAGGAGGTACGCCTCCAGGAGCGCACCCACCGTGAGGCCCACGGCGGGACTTCCGACAAGCCAACCGGTGAGGGCCCCCGCCACCAGGGGACGGGACACCATGAACTGGCCCACGGCGGTCCCGTCGAGGGCGAGCACGCCCCCCAGCAGGCTCACGAGCAGGAGTTCCATCAGCCGTCCAGGAGCGAGCGGAGGGGGACCTTCGGCGCATCGGGCAGGTCCTGCGCCCACACCTGCGCTCCCTCGCCCTCCAATGACACCAGCTCGGCCAGGTCCTCGGCGGAGAGGTGGAGGTAGGGTAGGACCTGGCGCCGTCCGGAGCCGTGGTGGAGCCCCCCCAGGTTGACCGGCTGACCGTGGTAGAGGCCCCCGGCACCCAGCCTCCTCAGCGTGCCCACGTCCCGGACGAGGAGGACGGAGCGCGGGGGCGACGCACGCCACACCGCGAGCTGCGCGCGCGCCTCCGCGACGGTGGCGAAGACCACCGCGGTGTCGCCGGCTCCGAGGCGGTACAGCTCCTGCTCCCAGTCGCTGGCGGCCAGCTCGTCGTCCACCACGAGGAACCGCTCGGGCCGGAGCTGGCTTCCCCAGCCGAGCACCACCTGCCCGTGGATCAGGCGCTCGTCGAGGCGCGTGAGGACGATGCCCATGGCGACTCCGTTCAGCTTGCCTGGGGGAGCGAGCGGATCCCGTCGCGCCCCTTCGCCACCAATCTGGGGACGAGCTCCTCCATGGGGAGGTCGCGGTGGAAGACGAAGTCCAGGAGCACGGGCAGGTTGACCCCGCACACCACCGCGCGCCTGTCCGAGCCTCGCGCCACCACCATGGCAGCCATCCCGCAGCTGCCCGAGAGCAGGTCGGCGAAGAGGATGGTGGGGGCGTCGCCCGCCAGGCGCTCCAGCTCCTCCTTCAACTCCGAGGGACTCCTGTCCTCGTTGGAGAAAGGCGCCAGGGCGTCCGCGGCGCCGCCCGCGATGCGGCGCACGGCGTCCACGAGTCCCTGGGCCATGGGGCCGTGGGCCACCACGATCCCCATGGTGCCCGCAGCCTCACTCATAGTCCTCCTCGAGGTAGTCCCGGACCGGCTTCATGTGGTCCTTCAGGCGCTGGTCGAAGGACTGGGCGGAGTGGACGCCGGCGTACTTCAGAAGGTGGTTCATGGCCACCACCTCGGAGATCACCGTGATGTTCTTCCCGGGGTTCAGGGGGACCGTCACCCGGGGGATGCTGACTCCCAGGATCTCCGTCTCGTCCTCCTCCAGCCCCGTGCGGGAATAGCCGCGCTCGGCGTCCCACAGCTCGAGCTGCACCACGACCTCGATGCGCTTCTGCTGGCGCACCGCGCGCACCCCGAAGAGCGTGGGGATGTCGATGATCCCGACGCCCCGGATCTCCATGTGGTGGCGCTGCAGCTCGTGCCCCCGCCCGATGAGGATGTCGTTCCCCCGCCGGGACACGAGGACCAGGTCGTCGGCGACGAGCCGGTGGCCCCGCTCCACCAGGTCCAGGACGCACTCGCTCTTGCCGATCCCGCTCTCCCCCACGAAGAGGAGCCCCACGCCGTACACGTCGGCCAGGGAGCCGTGGAGGTTGGTGGAGGGCGCCAGCGCCCATTCGAGGTAGGGCTTCAGGCGCCGGTAGACCTCCTTGGTCGAGCGCCGGCTCAGGATGACCGGCACCCCGCTCGCCCGTGCCGCCTCCAGGAAGTAGTCCGGCACGGGCTGGCTCTTCGTCACGAAGATGGCCGGCACGTCGTGCGAGCAGAGCCGCACCAGGTTCTCCCGGGCCGCGTCGGGCGGGAGGGTGGCCAGATACGCCATCTCCGTCGCCCCGAAGACCCACATGCGGCCTCCGGCGACGCGCGCCGTGTACCCGGCGAGCACGAGCCCGGGGCTGGACACGTCGGGATCCGAGGCCCTGCGGTTGAGAGGCACGCCGGGCGTGAGGAGCTCCAGGGCCAACGTGTCACGCTTCACGTCCAGGAGCTCCTGGACCGTGATGCTCTTCGCGCGCGCGCTGCCCGAGCTTCGGAGGGGTCGGCTCACGGTCGCCTAATCGATGGCCGCTCCCTCGGACATCTTCGGCCCCTTGTGCTGGAGGGCCTGGTCACGCTGCCGCCGGAGGATGCGGCTGAGCCGGTCCACCACCTTGTCCAGGGCCGTGCGGAACTCCTCACCCTCGGCCTTGGCGACGACGGGCTCGCTTCGGTCCACGGTGAGGATGACTTCCACCTTGCGGACTCGCTTCTCCTCCTCGTACACGACCTCGGCGGACGAGACACGGGGCTCGTACTTCGCCAGGTGCGTGAGCTGCTCTTCGGTGCGTTTGCGGACGGAATCGGGGATATCGCAGTGGCGTGCCGCGACCTGGATTCTCAACTCGGCCTCCGAAGTGGAAGGTGACCTTGCATCCCAAAGCTAGTCGCGCCGGGAACTCCGTACCACCCGGGTGAGGAAGGCCTCCGTGGCCTGTGCCGAGGCGTCCCAGGAGAACCGCTCCGCGAAGCCCCGGGCCTGCCGGCCCAGTCGGTCCCGCAGCTCCGCATCCCCCAGGACCCGGCCCAGAGCGCGGGCCAGGACGCCCACGTCCCCGTGGGGGACCAGGAGCCCGGTGACGCCGTCCACCACCGAGTCCCGGAGCCCGGGGGCGTCGCTGGCGACGGTGGCCGTGCCGCAGGCGGCGGCCTCCAGGTTGGCGATCCCCCACCCCTCCTTGGGCGACGTGAGGGCATGGACCCAGGCCCGCTGGAAGAGCTCCCTCTTCTGCTCCTCGCTGACGAAGCCGAGGAATCGGACGGCCTCGCCGAGCTGGAGCTGCCCCGCCAGGGTCCGGAGCGCCGGCTCGTGGTCCCCACGCCCCCCCACCAGGAAGCGCACGGGGAGCCCCTCGGCCCTGAGCCGGGCCACCGCCCGCAGGATCAGGTCCACGCCCTTGTAGCGCTTCAGGCGCCCCAGGTACACGACCGTGGGCTCCTCGTACCGCGGGCCCCGGGAGGGCACGAGGCTGGAGAGGTCCATCCCGTTGGGGATCACCTCGATGAGGGCCGGGTCCATTCCCCGCCGAGCCAGGTCCTGCCGCGTGCTCTCGGAGACCGCCACGGTGGGCGTGGACGCGAACACGCGGGGTATGGGGCGCTCGAGGAGCCATGTGGCCGCGGCGACGGGGAAGGACGCCTCGTGGAACGCTGTGGCGCCGAAGAGGTGGTGCACGACCAGGGCCACGGGGGTCGCTGTCCAGAAGGGCGTGAAGAGGGGGACCTTGTTCAGGTCCTCCACCACGACGTCCCAGCCCTCCCCCTCCAGGTGGCGCCGGAAATAGCGCGGGGCCGCCAGGGAGAACGTGTATCGTCCGCCGGTGCGGTGGACCCGGATCCCGTCGAGCTCCGCTCGGGGAGGAGCCCCACGCCACCCCGACGCCAGGAGCGTGATGCGGTGCCCCCGCGCGGCCAGGCGCCCGAAGATCTCGTGGAGGTGGGTCTCGGCGCCGCCGCCCTGGGGGTTCTCGCGGTCCTGCCAGTTCACCACCAGGATGCGGAGGGTGGACAACCCCTCCCCGCGCGTCACGTCCCCGCCCCTGGGAGGCGTTTGAACAGGGCGTCCAGCACGCCGTTGACGAAGCGGGGTGAGTCGGGGCCGCCGTACTGCTCAGAGAGGCGGATGGCCTCCTGGATGGAGACCTTCGGAGGGACGTCGTCCATGTACAGCATCTCCGCC
Source organism: Gemmatimonadales bacterium (assembly GCA_041309665.1). Lineage (GTDB taxonomy): Bacteria > Gemmatimonadota > Gemmatimonadetes > Longimicrobiales > Gaopeijiaceae > SZUA-318. The sequence goes on from JBFYZE010000483.1 coordinate 6,113, forward strand.
GCGGCGACCCGGAGGACCGCCCGGTCCAACGTGGAGAGTCGCTCCAGGCGCCAGTTCTCCAGGGCATCCTGGAGTGCGCGGTCCATGTCGGCGAGGTGCTTGTCGATCTCGGTGAGCACGCGCCGCACGTAGGGAAGGCGCCGAGGCGAGATGCGCCGCGTGGCCGCCGTCTCCACCAGCGCGTCGCGGAGGGTGCCCACCGAGCCCAGGCTCTCCCAGCGGTAATGGACCTGGACGCTCCACGCCCTCGCGCGGCTCCGGTCGATGCGCTCGGCGCGCCCGAGGGCGGGGTGCCTTTCGCTCATGAGTCCCCGAGGGTGCGGTAGAGGGCGACCATCTGGAGGGCGGCCAGCGTGACCTCGTACCCCTTGTTCGAGGTCCCCTCCCCGGCACGGGCCAGGGCCTGCGCGCGGTCCTCGGTCGTGAGCACGCCGAACGTCAGGGGCGCCTTCGAGGACCGCGCGACCTCGCCGAGCCCGAGGTTGGCCTGGTCGCACACGTAGTCGAAGTGGGGCGTCTCGCCGCGGATCACGCACCCCAGCGCCACCAGGGCTTCGTGGCGGCCGAGGGCGGCCACGCGGGCGGCCGTCTGGGGGAGCTCCCAGGCACCCGGGACCCGGTACACGTCCACGTCGGCCTCGGACGCGCCGTGCTCCCGGAGGCAGCGGAGCGAGCCGTCGAGGAGGCGCTCGGTGACGTCGGCGTTGAAGCGGGCCACGAGCACCGCCACCCGCAACCCGGCGGCGTCCACGGTGCCCCGGGTCTCCGTGGCGTGGCTCCCCCGGGAGGTCACAGCAGGTGCCCCAGCTTGGTGCGCTTCGTGTCCAGGTAGCGCTCGTTGTGCTCGCCCGCGGCGATCTGCAGGGGCTCCCTGCCCGTGATCTCGATGTCGTAGCCGTCCAGGCCCACGATCTTCCGCGGGTTGTTGGTCAGGAGGCGGATGGAGGTGAGCCCCAGGTCAAGGAGGATCTGGGCCCCGATGCCGTAGTCGCGCAGGTCGGGCTTGAATCCGAGTCGCTCGTTGGCCTCCACCGTGTCCATGCCCTGGTCCTGGAGGCTGTAGGCCTTGAGCTTGTTCCCGAGCCCGATGCCCCGCCCTTCCTGGCGGAGGTAGACGATGGCGCCGAGCCCCTCCTCCTCGATGCGTCGCATGGCCGCGTCGAGCTGCTCGCCGCAGTCGCAGCGAAGCGAGGAGAACACGTCGCCGGTCATGCACTCCGAGTGCATGCGCACGAGCACGTTGGCCTTCCCCGCCACCTCGCCCTTGACCAGGGCCAGGTGCTCGCGCTGGTCCACGATGCTCTCGTAGCCGATGACTCGGAAGGTGCCCATCCGGGTGGGCAGGTCGGCTTCCGCCACCCGGCGCACGAGACGGGTGCGCGTGAGGCGGTAGGCCACGAGCTGAGCCACGGTGATGAAGCGTAGGTCGTGCTCGCGGGCGATCTCCTCGAGCTGGGGCCGGCGCGCCATGGTGCCGTCCTCGTTCAGGATCTCGCAGATGACGCCGGCCGGCTCCAACCCGGCCAGCCGGGCCAGGTCCACCGCCGCCTCCGTCTGACCGACCCGCCGGAGCACCCCGCCCGCCTTGGCCCGGAGCGGGAAGATGTGGCCCGGCCTGCGCAGGTCGTGCGGGGCGGTGCGGGGATCGAGGATGACCTGGACGGTCTTGGCCCGGTCGTGGGAGCTGATCCCGGTGGTGACGCCGAAGCGCCGGTGGGCGTCCACCGAGACGGTGAAGGCGGTCCCCTGCGGGTCCGTGTTCGCCTCGGTCATGAGGGGGAGGTGGAGCTCGTTGGCGCGCTCCTCGGTGAGGGTCACGCAGATGAGCCCGCGCCCGTGCTTGGTCATGAAGTTGATGTGGTCGGGCGTCACCAGCGACGCCGCCATGACCAGATCGCCCTCGTTCTCCCGATCCTCGTCGTCGGCCACGATGACCATCCGCCCCTGGCGGATGTCCGCGATGGCGTCCTCGACACGATCGAAGGGCATGCTCGCTCCTCTCAGCTTCCGCGGGTGGCCAGGATCCTACCCACGTACTTCCCGATCAGGTCCCCCTCCACGTTCACCGGGTCGCCGGGCGTCATCCCTCCGAGGTTGGTGTGCTCCCAGGTGAAGGGGATGATGCCGATGCGCACCACGTCGGTCTCCGGCATGTCGCTCACCGTCAGGCTCACCCCGTTGAGGGCGATGGAGCCGTGGAGGATGGTGGCGCCCCAGATGTCCGGGGGGATGCGGAAGTCCATCAGCCAGTACTCGCCGTCCTCGGTGACCCGCTCCAGGTGCCCCACCCCGTCCACGTGACCCTGCACCAGATGGCCGTCCAGCCGCTCGCCCATGCTCATGGCGCGCTCCAGGTTCACCCTGGTGCCGACCAGGTAGCGTCCCGCGATGGTGCGCTCCAGGGTGGTCCCGATGACGTCCACCGAGAAGGTGGCGCCTTCGGCCGCGACGGCGGTGAGGCAGGCGCCGTCCACCGCCACGGAGTGCCCGGGCTGGAGGGCGCCCGCGAAGGCGTCCACCCGGAAGGTGAAGCGGCGCGTGGTGTCCAGGTCCACCGCCTCGACGACGTGCCCGGTGGTCTCGATGATCCCGGTGAACATCAGTCCTCCTCCCGATCCAGCACGAGTAGCGTGTCGCGGCCGTGGAGCTCTGGCGCGGCGGCAGGCCGGAACCGCCTCCACGCCTCCGTGCCCACGCCCGGAAAGGCCGGCACGCCGGGGCTGGGGAGCGTGAAGGGCGCCACCCAAAGGTAGAGCCGCCGGGCCGTTCCGTCCCGGAGGAGCTCGGACGCCAGGCGTGCCCCGCCCTCGCACAGCACCGAGCGGATCCCCACGCCCCACGCCACCGAGAGCAGCCCGTCCAGGGAGAGGCCCCGGCGGTCGAACGGCAGCGGGTGCACCTGGGCGCCGGCAGCCTCCAGCCGCTCCAGGTCGGCCTCGCGGGCGTCGCGGCGCGTGAACACGTGCACCGGGACGCTCGCCGCGTCCCGGAGGACGGCGGCGCGGGTGGACATCTCGGCCCGCGGGTCGAGGACCATGCGCGCCGGTGGGATGCGCCCCTGCGGGGCGTGGCGCACCGTGAGCAGAGGGTCGTCGGCGCGCAGCGTCCCCGTGCCCACCAGAAGGGCGTCGAACCCCGTGCGGAGCTGGTGCGAGCGGGCGTCCGCCTCGGCTCCGGTGATGCGGGTGCGCCGCCCCGGCGCCTCGGCGATGAACCCGTCCAGGGTCTGGGCGAGCTTCACCGCGATCCAGGGCGAGCCGTGGCGGGCGGCGTGGAAGAAGGCGGGGTTCTCCGAGCGGGCAGTGGCGTCGCCCCACGCCGGCCCCACGACCTCGATCCCGGCGGCGCGCAGGGTGGCCGCTCCCCCGCCGGACACGGGGCCGGGGTCCTGGGCGCCGAAGACCACGCGGCGGACCCCGGCCTGGATGAGGGCCTGGGTGCACGGCGGGGTCTTCCCGTGGTGGTCGCACGGCTCGAGACTCACGTAGGCCGTGGCTCCGCGGGCCCGGTTCCGGGCCGATTCCAGGGCGACGACCTCGGCGTGGGGACCCCCGAACTCCGCGTGATGCCCCTCGCCCACCACGTCGTCGTCGCGGACCAGGACACATCCCACCATGGGGTTGGGGTGGACGCGTCCCCACCCTTCCCGGGCCAGGACCCGGGCCCGCTCCAGGTGGGTCTGGTCCGCCGGGAGAAGGCCCGGGGGCACGGGGGTGGGAGCCATCGTCAGATGGTGAGCCGGAAGGCCAGGCTCCCGTAGCTCGAGCCCCGGGCGGGGTCGAAGGGCGCGCCGCGGTACCCGTTCACCGCCCCGGCGCCCCGAGCCCACCCCGCTTCCGCAGAGAGCTGCAGGATGAGGAAGTTCATGGACGCGCCCCCGAAGAAGAGCTGCCGGGAGTGGGTGAAGGAGCCGTCCGTCACGGAGTCCAATCCCACCGGGCGGAGCGTCACCGACCCGGCGTAGCGGTCCCATCCCATCCCCGCCAGGAGGCCCACGGAGAGGAGGTCCTTTCCCACCGTCGCCCTCACCGAGGTGACGGTGGCGTCCGCCTCCACCGCGCCACCGCCGGCGGCCAGGGGGTCGCCGAAGCGGACGGGATCGAGGTCCCGACGCGTGAGCGACACGGCGACGCCGGGGAGCGTGAAGGACTCGCGGAGCACGCCCAGGCGCGCGCCCACGGACCACCCCGAAGCCTTCCCGCCGAAGCCGTCCGCGGTGGGCAGGAAGAGCACGGAGGTGTTGGCCAGGAGGTCCAGGCTGAGCACCCCGCCCACGGTGGGAAGGACGAAGAACCCGTCGAAGACGCCCACGGCCACGCCGGCGTGCACGGCGGGAACCACGAACGTGGCCTGCCGCGAAGGCTCGGCGCCCGGGTCGGCCAGATCGGGGAGACCCACGTGGGCGAACGCGGCCCGCGCTCCCACGGCGATGCGGGGCGTGGTCCCCAGCCTCCTTCCCAGCGTGCCGGCGCTCCCCGGGACCTCCGAGCCGAGCCCGGCGAGCAGCCCCGCCGAGCCCTGGAGGGCGCGGGCGGTAACGGCGAGCTCGGCGCAGCGGAGCACGGGGCCCCCCTCGGCGGCGCAGCGCGCAGCCAGCGCCTCGGTGGGGTTCTGGGCCCGGGCGCTGCCCACCAGGGCCGCGGATGCCAGGGAGGCGGCCACGAGGAGCCGGAGGAGGCGCCCCGTCCTCATCCCAGGTACCGCACCCCGTGCCCGGCCTCGATGCGGCCGAGCGTCCACACGTCCACGCCGGCGCCGCGTACGGTATCCGCCACGTGGGCGGCGTCCTCTGGACGGACCACGGCGACCATGCCGATCCCCATGTTGAACACCCGGTCCATCTCGAAGCGGTCCACCCGACCGGCCTGCTGGAGTGCGCGGAAGACGGGCGGGACCTCCCAGGCCCCGCGGTCCACCACGGCACCGAGCCCCGCGGGGAGGATGCGGGGGAGGTTCCCCGGGATCCCACCGCCGGTGATGTGGGCGAGGCCGCGCACGGAACCCTCCTCCAGGCGCGGCCAGAGCACGGGCAGGTAGCTCCGGTGCACGGAGAGCAGCTCATCCGCCACGGAGCGGCCGGTCCCGGGGAACTCGTCACCCACCTCCAGCCTCATGGCGTCGAAGACGATGCGCCGGGCCAGCGTGTATCCGTTGGTGTGCAGGCCCGACGAGGCCAGGCCGAGGAGCACGTCCCCGTCCGCGATCTGCGTTCCGTCGAGGATCCTGTCCCGCTCCACCACGCCCACGATGAAGCCGGCCAGGTCGTATTCCCCGGCGGCGTAGAAGTCGGGCATCTGGGCGGTCTCGCCGCCCACCAGGGCGCAGCCGTTCTCCTTGCACGCCACGGCCACGCCGCTCACGACCTGCGTCACGACCCGCTCGTCCAGGACCCCGGTGGCCAGGTAGTCGAGGAAGAAGAGGGGGCGGGCGCCCTGCACCAGGATGTCGTTGACGCAGTGGTTGACCAGGCACTGCCCCACCGTGTCGTGGCGATCGGCGTCGAAGGCCACCTTGAGCTTCGTGCCCACGCCGTCGGCGGAGGACACCAGAACCGGCGTGGCCAACCCGTCGGGGACCTGGTAGAGGCCGCCGAACAGGCCCAGCTCGGAGAGCGTCCACCGGTCGCGGGTGGAGGCCACCAGCGCCTTCAGCTTGTCCTTGGCGCGATCACCGGCGTCCAGGTCCACGCCGGCGTCGCGGTAGCTCATGCCACGCTCAGACACGGTGCTCCTCCACGTGGGTTTCGAAGGCGGTCATCTCCCGGAACTCCGCGGCCCGGCGGACGACCTGGGCGGGGGCAAGACGCCTGAAGCGGTCCACGCTGAAGTCCTCCACGGAGTACGAGCCCATCACGGATCCGAAGACCATGGCGCGGCGGAGCTCGGCCGGGTCCAGGGAACCGCTCCGGGCCACGTGCCCCATGAACCCGCCGGCGAAGGCGTCGCCTGCACCCGTCGGGTCGAAGACGGTCTCCAGGGGATACCCCGGAGCGAAGAACACCCACCCGTCGGCGAAGAGCATGGCCCCATGCTCGCCCTTCTTCACCACGATGATGGACGGGCCCCTCTCCCGGATCCACCGGGACGCTTTCAGGAGGTTGGGCTCGTCGGCGAGCTGGCGCGTCTCCTCGTCGTTCACGAGGAGGATGTGCACGCGCGCCAGGAGGGCGAGCAGCTCCTTCCGGCTCCCCTCGATCCAGTAGTTCATCGTGTCGCACGCCACGACCTCGGGGGCGTCCACGTGGTCGAGGACGTCGTGCTGCAGCTGGGGCGCGATGTTGCCGAGGAAGACGTGCCGGCTGTCGCGGAAACCCTCGGGGATGCACGGCCGGAAGTCGGCGAACACCCCCAAGCGCGTCTCCAGGGTGTCCCGGGTGTTCAGGTCGTAGTGATAACGTCCCGCCCAGAAGAAGCTCTCACCTGGGCGGGTCTCGATCCCCGAGAGGTCGGCGCCCCGCTCCGCGAGGAAGCTGAGGTCGGCGAGCGGGTAGTCGTCCCCCACCACGCCCACGATGCGGACCGGGGAGAAGAAGGTGGCGGCAGCGGAGAAGAAGACGGCGGAGCCGCCCAGCACCCGTTCGGCCTTGCCGAAGGGGGTCTCCACCGAGTCGAGCGCCACGCTTCCCACGCAGAGGATGGACATGGTGTCGGGATCCGGGGTCAGGGCGCTTCGGATTCTTCGGGGCGGTCCATGCGCGTCGGCGCCTCGATCCCCAGGATCGCGAGGCCGTTGCGCAGCACCACCTGCACGGAGCGGGCCAGGACGAGCCGGGCCGCGCGCTGGGCCGCCTCTTCCACGAGTACCGCGAGCTCCGGATTGCGGGACGGGTTCCCCGCATGATACCACCCGTTCGCGGCCGCCGCAGTCTGCTCCAGGTAGTCGCACACCACGTGGGGGCTGGCCCCCGCCGCGGCGCGCTCCACCATCTCCGGGAACTCGCCCAGGCGCTTGACCAGCTCCCGCTCGAGCTCGTGGGACAGGAGGGAGAGGTCCGCGCTTCCCGGCGCCACGTCCTCCGGCCCCAGCCCCGCCTTGCGGAAGATGGAGCACATGCGGGCGTGGGCGTACTGCACCTTGTACACCGGGTTCTTGTCGGACTGGTCCAGAGCCACGTCCAGGTCGAAGACGAGGTGGGCGTCGGGCTTGCGCATCTGCATGAAGTAGCGCGCTACGTCCACGCCCACCTGGTCGAAGAGCTCCCGCAGCGTCGTGTAGGAGCCGGCGCGCTTGGAGAACTTCACCTCCGTGCCCTCACGCTCCACCCGGACCATCTGGTGGAGGACGTATTCCGGGAACCCCTCGGGGAGGCCCAGCGCCTGGACCCCGGCGCGCACGCGCGCCACCGTCCCGTGGTGGTCGCTCCCCTGCACGTTGATGACCCGGTGGAAGCCGCGCCCCCACTTGTCCATGTGGTAGGCCACGTCGGGCACGAAGTATGTGTGCGCCCCGTTGGACCGGATCATGACCCGGTCCTTGTCGTCCCCGAACTCGGTGGTGCGGAGCCAGATGGCGCCATCCCGCTCGAAGACGTGCCCTGTGGCGCGCAGCGCCTCCACCACCCGGTCCACCTTCCCGTCAGCGTAGAGGGACGACTCGAGGAAGTACTCGTCGAAGTGGACGCGGAAGTCGGTGAGGTCGCGGTCCTGCTCGCCCCGGAGGATCCCCACGGCGAAGTGGCGCATGGCGTCCAGCGCCTCGGCGGAGTCCTGTCCCACGTACCCGCTCCCCGCCTCCTCGGTGAAGGCCTCGGCGATGTCCCTCACGTACTCGCCCTGGTAGCCGCCCTCGGGGAGCTCGGCGCTCCGGCCGTGGATCTCCTGGTACCGGACCCACACGCTCCGGGCCAGGTTGTCCATCTGGTTGCCGCTGTCGTTGTAGTAATACTCCCGATGCACCGCCCACCCGGTCCACTCGAGGAGCGCGGCGATGGCGTCGCCCAGCGCCGCCTGGCGCCCGTGCCCCAGGTGGAGCGGGCCGGTCGGGTTGGCGGACACGAACTCCACCATCACCTTCCGGGCGCCGCCGCTCGAAGACCGGCCGAACGCACGGTCCTCGGAGATGACGCGGTCCAGGACGGAGGCCACGGCGCCGGAGGTGAGGCGGAAGTTCAGGAAGCCGGGCCCCGCCACCTCCACCGCGGACACCCCGGCGGCGCCCAGGTCCAGGCGGCGGACGATCTCCTCGGCGATCTGCCTCGGGGGCCGCCCCAGCTTCTTCGCAAGCGTCATGGCCACGTTGCAGGCCAGGTCCCCATGGGCGGGGTCCCGGGGGCGCTCCAGTTGGATCGGGGCGTCCTCGGTGCCCAGCTCGGCCAGCACGCGGGCCAGCGCGGCGCGGATGGTCTCCTGGGACATGGCCTCAGGCTTCGGAGGAGGAGGAGGAAGGAGGCGGGGGCGGGGGCGGCGGGCCCGCGTCCTTGGCCGGCGCCGGGTTCGCCGCGCTCTCCGACGAGGCCTGCTTCTTGTAGTCGGCGCTGCGGTAGTCGGTGGCGTAGAAGCCGTCACCCTTCAAGAGGAACCCGGCGCCGCCGGAGATCTGGCGCTGGCCGGGTCCGCCGCACTGCGGGCAGGCGGCCTCCGGCCTTTCGGAGATGCGCTGGAACACCTCGAAGTGGTGTCCCCGGGGGCAGCGGTACTCGTACGTGGGCATGGCTCGATCACGACCTCGCGTAAGGCGACCAATAGCCCAAAAAGTTAACGGCGGCGCCCACGCCCGACCACCGGGCGCGGCGCCGCCGTGGCCTATCCGTCGTAGGTGCCCCACTCGGCGCGGAGCGCGTCGCTGATCTCGCCCAGGGTGGCCGCCGCCTTCACCGCGGCGATGATCGGGGGCATGAGGTTCCCCGACCCCCGGGCCGTTTCCCGGACCCGCGCCAGGGCGCGGCCCACCCCGGCGGAATCCCTGGCCGCCTTCCGCACCGCCAGCGCCGCCCTCTGGGCGTGCTCGAGCGCGCCGTAGTCGGGGCGGCCGATGCGCGGCGGTCCCCCATCC
>JBFYZE010000484.1:0-7072 GCA_041309665.1 Gemmatimonadales bacterium
TACGTACTGCCCGGCATCTACCCGCCCCTTCCACCAGGCAAGGGCTTCGCTGCGCGGGGTCGACTGCTCCGGGTTGTCGTCAGCCACAATCCCTCCTGTCGGATCTCCGGCCCCCAACATCTGCCGGCGGATTCGTGCTAGCGGTCGCGGCCGTTTTCTGCTAATCTGTGCGGCCGGGTGCTGCTAAGAGACACGGCTGCTTTTGGATAATGTCGGTTGCTGGAGGTGGCAGGGCAACCCCGGGAAGGCCGCAACTCCGTTCCTGGGAAACCCGGAACGAAGGAACCAGGACGGAACGAATCTGATGTTCCTCCACCCGGCGGCACTACCAGGAGCGTCAGCGTCCGCGAATCAAGGCCCGCGCTGCGCACCTGCGGCACCAGCTGCGCACCAAGGTCCTGGCCGGTTCGGGCCCCGACGACGGCGACGACGAGGAGGCTGCATGAGATCGACAGCCGGAGGCGTGCGCGCCGGCGCGAATGGCAACTATGTAAGCGGCCGACATACTCCAATCGTTCTGAAGTTGCGACGCCGGCGCTTCCGCACGCCCGACGAGGCTGCTCTCTTCGATCCTATCCACCACCGCTGCCTAGGGCCCTCACGTTGGCGCCGGTGTTCTCCGGAGCCGCGCGAAGCGCGGCGCAGGCGCAACTTGGTTGTTAGCGGACGGCGCTGCCGATGATCTATCGGTACCGGAGAAGCTCTTCCGGCGTCGAACGAATGTCTTTGATGATCTGGCGGAGCAGGAGGGGGGCGATATCGCGTCCGCCGTGCACGGGTACGGTCGTCCTTCGACCGTCTGGGTGCCGAAACTGCTTATGAGATCCTCTTTGTCGAACCTCTTCAAATCCCATCCTCTCCAGTATCGCGATCACCTCTCGCGAGCCGAGGACGGGTAAACGGCCCACGACCTACGCCGAGATCGTCTGGGTGCCGATGAACTCGGCCTCGAGCTTGGGCTCTCCGTCCTCCAGGAGCATGCTCACAACTTCCTTCAGATTCTCGTTCAGTTCATCGAGAGTGCTACCCTGGGAGTGGGCACCCGAGAAACCTGGTACATAGCCGACAAACAGCCCGGTTTCCGTGTCTCGCTCGACAACCGCTGTATAGGTCTTCATTGCTTCTCCTGCAGCCGGAGGGCCTACTCTCTCGATGATACCCACTCCCCCTCCATTCGAGCCAGAGGGGCGACGGGTTCCAGGCGCTGTCCGCTAATGGCGGTTCTGCGTACTCCACCCCTCCGCATGGCTCGGACCGAGCCCCTGGCACCAGCGCCTCCCCCTGGGAGCCCGGAAGCCGAAAAGCCTGGTCGGGCAATGCCTTCTGCCGGACCAGGCTTCTCTGACCGAACCCATCGGGACGGCGGGATGTCGCTGCACGGGGAGGGCGGCAGGATCTTCGAGAACAGCCCGGGCCCCGCGCACCGGTCCCGCCGTTTCAACATGAAAGGCCAGCGGAGGCAGATGCCCCCGCTGGCCTTCCGAATCGGGACGGCGGGATGTCGCTGCACGGGGAAGGTGGCAGGATCTCCAAGAACAGGTCGGGCCCCGCGCACCGATCCCGCCGTACTACATGAAGAAACCCCACCGCCGCTTCCGCGTCGGTGGGGCCCCAACCTTATCGGGACGGCGGGATTCGAACCCGCGACCCCCTGAACCCCATTCAGGTGCGCTACCGGGCTGCGCCACGTCCCGTCACTGCTCAACCTATCTACTTCGTTCAGGGGGTCGAGAGCCGACTGGCCGCTGAACCCCATGGAGCTGCGGTCGCCGACCCACGCGTTCCGCGTGGGTGCCCCACGATCCTCGCTCGTCTCGCGGATCAGCGGGTAGCTGAACCCTCGGCCATTTCTGGCCGCTCGGCTCAGGTGCGCTACCGGGCTGCGCCACGTCCCGTCACTGGACGGGCCTTCCTCCGGCCCAGCAAGCCAGGATCCGAAGACCTGAAACGTACCTAGCCCTCCCGGTCCCCTCAACCCCTCCGTGGACCGCACCCCGGAGAAATGCTTGTTTCAGGCCGAAATCATATGGCGGGAAAGCGCCGGAGGACGGGTTGACCCCCCCTCCGGCGATGGGTATACTTGGGGCCCTACTGCGGGGTGGAGCAGCCTGGTAGCTCGTCGGGCTCATAACCCGAAGGTCGCGGGTTCGAATCCCGCCCCCGCTATTTGTTCCTGAAGCGCCGCCCCCGGCGGCGTTTCCCACGTAGAGGCGGTCCGGAGGAGTCATGATCGGAACGGGTCCTTCCAGCTGGCGACAGGGCTTCGCCCTCGCGAGCTTGGATGCGTCCCGGCGCCGATCTTGGACGGTCGCCGATACGTGGAGCCCGCGAAAGCGGGCGGGGGCGGGGAGCCGGTAGCGCCGGCACCTCGGCTGGTTTCCCGCCCGCGCCCCGGAGAGGGCCCGGGCGGTTTTGTTTTGAAGGGGCCAGGTAGCTCAGTTGGTAGAGCACGTGACTGAAAATCACGGTGTCGGCGGTTCAATTCCGTCCCTGGCCATTGCTCTCGGCCTCCGCCGGGCCGAGGGAGCTGTTTGTGAGGGTCTGTAGCTCAACTGGTAGAGCACCGGTCTCCAAAACCGGCGGTTGGGGGTTCGAGTCCCTCCGGGCCCGTTGGAGATGGGGGAACGAAGAAAAGCCCCGATCGTCTAGCGGCTAGGACGCCACCCTTTCAAGGTGGCGACCGGGGTTCGATTCCCCGTCGGGGCGTAGCAGTTGAGCGGTATGCAGGTGCAGGTTGTGGTACAAAGGGGCTGTAGCTCAGTCGGTTAGAGTGCCGGTCTGTCACACCGGAGGTCGCGAGTTCGAGTCTCGTCAGCCCCGCTCTGGCAGTTGATTGAAAATCGGAGGATCGCACGCCGCTTCCTGAAGCGGGTGCCTGTGTGTGATGGGGCCGTAGCTCAGTTGGGAGAGCGCTTGAATGGCATTCAAGAGGTCAGGGGTTCGACTCCCCTCGGCTCCATAGTTGGTCGGGTCCTCAAGACCCAGGTGATGGGCTCGGGTGGCGGAAATGGCAGACGCGCAGGATTCAGGATCCTGTGGGGGCAACCCCGTGAGGGTTCGAGTCCCTCCTCGAGCATGATGTCCCAGCCCGCGTCCTGAGCACCGGACAGCCTCGGAAACGACCAACTCCGTATTGAAGTTCTGCCCACGTGCTGGAACTGGTAGACAGGCTGGTTTGAGGGACCAGTGCCGGAAACGGCGTACAGGTTCGAGTCCTGTCGTGGGCATTCTGGCGGCCCGCCGCCAGAGTGAGGGAGAAGGCGCTCGCGCCCGTAGCTCAATCTGGATAGAGCGCTTGACTACGGATCAAGAGGTTGGGGGTTCGAGTCCCTCCGGGCGCATGCGGGCGCGTAGCTCAGTTGGTTAGAGCGCTACGTTGACATCGTAGAGGTCACAGGTTCGAGTCCTGTCGCGCCCATGGAAGGAACTGGGGCCGTAGCTCAGCTGGGAGAGCGCTAGAATCGCACTCTAGAGGTCAGGGGTTCGATCCCCCTCGGCTCCACTGACGAGAACACGCCACCGTAGCTCAGCTGGTAGAGCACGTCATTCGTAATGACGGGGTCGTCGGTTCGATCCCGACCGGTGGCTCTGGTGGGTGGTGACATCGCTGTTTTTTTTGCCCCGTGGTGTAACTGGCAACACGTCGGATTCTGGCTCCGAAGAGTCTAGGTTCGAGCCCTAGCGGGGCAATGTTGGAGCGCCGAGGAGACTCGGCGTGTACTTGGAGGGATGGCCGAGCGGCTTAAGGCGGCGCCCTGCTAAGGCGTTGGGCCCAAAAGGCCCGCGTGGGTTCGAATCCCACTCCCTCCGTGGATAGAAGAACTGGATGGTGATGGGATGAGAACCCACGGCGGACTCCGAAGGAGGACGCGGCGTGGGTACGGGCCGAGCGAAGCGAGGTCCATCCCACTCCCTCCGTCAATTGAGAGGCAATCAGGTTCTGGGGTCGGGCCGCGGCGCGGCGATGCCTGGACGGGTGGCCGAGTGGCTTAAGGCGCACGATTGGAAATCGTGTGGGCGCAAGCCCGCGTGGGTTCGAATCCCACTCCGTCCGTAGATCGAAGAACAAGGTGGCATTGGGATGAGAACCCACGGCGGACTCCGAAGGAGGACGCGGCGTGGGTTCGGGCCGAGCGAAGCGAGACCGGCCGAGTGAAACGAGGTCAATCCCACTCCGTCCGTTTGTTTGACCGGAAGGTGTAGATACTCCGGGGCGTGGCTCAGTCCGGTAGAGCGCTGCGTTCGGGACGCAGAGGTCCCCGGTTCGAATCCGGGCGCCCCGATTAGTACTCCGGTGAAAGCCGGCCCGAGCAGGTGACGCGCCCGGATTCCGCAGCTCGCTGCGGACAATCCGGGCGTCGTTGTTTTCAGGGGTCGGCGAACCCCCTTTGGAGCGGTGGCAGAACGGCTATTGCACACGCCTCGAAAGCGTGCGTCCGAGAGGACTTGGGGGTTCGAATCCCTCCCGCTCCGTGATGTTCATCGAAGCCCTCCTGGTCCAGCGACCTGGGGGGCTTCGGCTATCCAGACGGCCGCGCGGGAGGGGTGGGAATCACCCGGGGTTCGACTCGACGAGGGAATGCGCTCTCGAAGATCCAGGTGTGTACCGAGGAGAGGATCGAGGATCCGCCGCAGGCGGACCGGAGATCAACCGAGGCGCCCGTCCGGCGATCGCGGATGCGGCCCCATGTTACCGCCGAGACCACCGAGCGCAGCTCGGTGAATCCCTCCCGCTCCGTGAAGTTCACCGAAGCCCTCCTGGTCCAGCGACCTGGGGGGCTTCGGCTATCCAGACGGCCGCGCGGGAGGGATGGGAATCACCCGGGGTTCGACTCGACGACGGAGTGCGTCCTCGAGGGGCGGATACCCGTTTGATGTCGAGGCCATTTACACAGAAGAACTGCCACCCCCACCCAGATTCGTCAGGTGGCCGGCGGTGCGGGTTGATCTCCTCGGAGGACGACTACCTCCCCCTCCGCCAGGGTGGCTGCCTGCTCCAATATCCGCGGCGCCAGCGGGAGCAGGTCCCGAAGACGATTGCTCCGCGCAGCAAGGACGATCACGCGGACGGCATAGCTCGCGAGCCGCTGCTGGAACTGCAGGTTCTGGTCAGCAGTGAGAAAGAGGCCGTACTCCTGCTCGGCGGCCCGGAGGAGTTCCCCGTTCTTCAGGCCAGCCCAGCCGCGATCATGGACCGACTCGACATCGACTCCCGCCAGGTGCTCACCCAAGCGCCGCGGAACTGACTCGTCAAGAAGAACGCGCACCGGATGTCAGGGCCTCCTGGGCAAGGTCGAGGGCAGACTCGGCCTGTCGTCTGTTCACAGACGGGAAGTCCTGAAGGAACTCGTCCAAGGTGTCCCCCCCGCGAAGGTAGTCAACGAGGGTCTGGACGGGCACGCGTGTTCCGACAAAGACAGGCGTTCCCCCAAGGATGTCAGGGTCGGAATGTACGACATCTTGGCGATGCATGATCATGGTGCTCTCCTCGCCCCGAATGTACACCCGAGGGCCGCCCAGGCTCCATGGGAGGCCACCTGACCAGCATATGCTGCTGCACGGGAAGCTGAGAAGGCCTGGGCCACTCGCCTCGCAGCTCGCGACCCGGGGTTGCCACCCCGCCGCCGCTCCATTCAGTTAGTCGCGTTCGCCGTCCAGCCCGGACGTGCCGTACCTCCTCCCGCGGCCCCAGCCGACGATGCCCGCCCCGCACCAGTTCTCGAGAGTGGAAGCGGACCGGATCCTCCGGCGCGCTGCCGAGCTCGAGGGCACGGGGGACGAGAGGGCGCTCACCTTGGCCGAGTTGCGGGCTGTCGCGAGCGAGGCAGGCTTCGCCGGCCAGACCCTGGAGCGCGCCATCGCCGAGGCCCAGGACGCGAGCCTGGCGGCGGGCCGTGGCCCGGTGCGCAGGTCCGGCCTGGTGATCGCCCATCTCTCCACGGTGCGGGAGATCCCCGTCGGCATCGACGCCGACCAGCTCATGCGGGTCGTGCGGCTCTGCCAGCCCTATCGGGAGGGTCCGGCGCAGGTGAAGCTCGACGAGTCGGAGATCTCCTGGCGCGACAGGAAAGGGCTCCGGCTGGCGGTCACCTCGTCCGGCGGGATCACCGAGGTGAGGGTGTACGTCTCCGGCCTCCTCCTCCGGAGAGGGCGGTGGACGGGCTGGGTCAAGGCGGCCGCAGACCGCATCGAGGCGCTGGTGTCGCTGGTCGCGGCGCAACGCGCGCTTCCCCGCGCCCAACTCCCGCCCGCCGCGCCCGCGGGACCAACCGGGGCGAGCTGACCCTCCGCCGAGCTCCCCTTCCCGCCGTGACCGACCGCCTCACCCAGCGCTCCATCACCCTCTTCTGGCTCCCCCTCGCGGCCACCTGGCTCATGATGGGCGTGGAGGGACCGTACCTGGCGGCCATCATCGCCAGGCTCCCGGAAGCCAAGTTCAATCTCGCCGCCCACGGCGTGGCCTACGCGTTCGCGCTCCTCACCGAGGCACCCGTCCTCATGCTCATGAGCGCCGCCACCGCGCTCGTGACCGACGGCGACAGCTTCCGCCGGCTGCGGAACTTCACCCGCACCCTGTGCGTGGGGGCCACCGGGCTGGTGCTCGTGGTGCTCATCCCTCCGGTGCACCGCTTCCTCCTCCTCGACCTGGTGCACCTTCCGCCCGAGGTCATGGAGCTGACGTACGGGGCCCTTTGGCTGTTCCTCCCCTGGCCCGCCGCCATCGGGTATCGCCGCTTCCTCCAGGGCGTGCTCATACGCTCGGGGCGCACGCGCCTGGTGGCGTACGGGACGGTCATCCGGGTGGTCGTGATGGCCCTGGCCGCCATGATCGGGTTCGTGGTGGTGGACATCCCGGGGGCGTGGGTGGGCTCGCTGGCGCTGTCGGCCGGCGTGGTCGCCGAGGCGGTGGCCGCCCATTGGATGGCGAGGGCCACGGTCCGCGAGCTCTCGAAGGAGCCCCAGGCGCCCGTTCCCGTCCAGGGCCGGGCGCAGGGAGGCGAGCGCCTCACCTACCGTGGGATCGGGGCGTTCTACTACCCTCTGGCCCTCACCTCCCTGATCGGCCTGAGCG
>JBFYZE010000485.1:0-3447 GCA_041309665.1 Gemmatimonadales bacterium
CCCTGGTACGTTACGCGGTTCCGGGGTGCTTTCCCAGGTGCCCCACCCAAGACGGTTCGAGACGGGCAGGTACCAGGCCGTGAAAGACGTCGTCGGGACCCAGCGCAGAAGGCCGGGAGGGGCCTCCGTCAGGGGAACGAACGCCCCCCACCGCCTCTCCGCCGGTTGGGGACACCGGGCCCCCTCAGCCTCTCCGTGTCTCCAGTCCGGAAAGCCAGCCGGGGCAGAGGCTACGGGATTGGGGCCCCTTTCCACCCTACCCGGTGTGTTCCTCCTCCCCGCCCATCCGGAAGGAAGAGGGGGGTGGGGCTCCCGGAGTCCGCAGAGGTCGTCGGGAACCAGCGCCGGGGCCGGGAGCGGGGCCTCGGTCGCCGGGGGAGTTGCCCCTCTCCGCCCATCCGCCGAGGGAGAACCCCTGGCCCCCCCAGGTTGGGCGCGGTACCGTTCCCGATGGCTGGCCGGGGCAAAGGCACAGGGAGCTGGGGCCCCGCCCCGCGTTGGCTCTTGGCCCCTCCTCCCCTCCCGCACCCCGGACGCGCGTAACACGATGCTATAGGCGCGTTGTCAAGGGTGATGAGGGTGGATTTTGAGGAGCGTGAGCGCACGAAAGGGTACCCGCGGGACCAAGGGGGTGCGCGGGGGTGATGGAGGGCGGTGGGGGCCTCAGCGGACCGGGGTAGCTCCTCGAGCTCCGAATAGCGGATGCGGGTTGTGCCCAGGTTGCTGAGCCGAGCCTGAGAGGAGCGGGCAGCCCATCGTGTTCAGACGGGTTGTTCCCATAGCGGGTACGGGCTTGCCCTGGCGACCCCGGGTAGGGGTCATGCGTGGTCCATGGCGGTACGCTCGGCGAGGGGGAGGTAGAACTTGCGCCCGGTGACGAGGACGTGGGCGATGCGGAGGTAGCTGTTCATGACGGCGACGTAGGCCGGCAGGTCGCGGAGACAGGGACGGTCGGTACGGTGGAGGAGGTGGTGGAAGCGGGCCTGGAAGTCGGGGTTGCGATGGACGAGGAAGCGGGCCTGTTGGAAGGCGGCGGCGCGCAGGGGCGAGCGGCCGCGGTGGCTGATGCGGGAGGTGCCGTCCCAGTCGCCCGAGTAGTAGTGGTTGACCTCGGAGCCGGCGAGCTTGACCAGGGTCCTGGGGTCGTCGAAGCGGTGGAAGTCGCCGACCATGCCGAGGACGAGGGCGTTGTAGAAGGGATCGGAACCGGGGATGGAGTCGAGGAAAGGCTGCTCCTCGAAGGAGGCGTAAAGGGTGAGGATCTGGGAGCGGAGGTCGAGCTTCTGGGCCTCGAGCAGGCGGCGGCGCTGGGCGCTGTGACGGATGCGGGCGGCCATGCCGGGGGTGCTTCGCCGGACGGGGTCGGCGAGGGCCTCCTTGAGCAGGGGCAAGACGGAGGCGGCTCGACCCATGAGGATGCGGTCTCCCTGGGCGGCGCGGCGGACGCGGGCCGTCCAGGAGCGGGAGGAGAGGGAGGGGACGGCCTCGACGGCATCCAGGGCCGTGGCGACGGCAAGGGCGGTGTTGGAGGTGGGCTCGCGCAGGACGGAGAAGAACTCCGGCAGCGTGCGGTTCCAGAAGTTGGAGAGGCGGGTGCGCTCGGCGGCCGAGAGGCGGCGGGTGAGGAAGTAGTCGCGGGCGAGCTGGGCGAGGGTTTCGCGCTGGGTCGTGGGAGCGAGGGCGGTCTCGACGAACTTGCCCTGGGCGGGCAGGAGGGCGATGAGGTCGGCATCGCGGGGGTCGGTCTTCTCGGGCGTGTAGCGGGTGCCCTCGCGCTCGCGCTTGACGGCGAGGCCGTGGACCAGGACGTAGTCGATGCCGGCGCGCTCACAGGCTTCGGCGGCGAGGCACCAGTAGAGGCCGGCGGGCTCGAAGGCGACCAGGATCTTGGAGAGGCCGTGCTTGTTGGCGAAGGCCATGGCCTCGGGGAAGAGGCGGTCGATTTCGTGGGCGGGGCAGCTCAGGCGACGGCGGCCGAGGATCTGGCCGTCGTGGGAGAAGGAGGCGGCGTGATGCTCGCGGGCCAGGTCGATGCCGAGAACGAGGGTATCGGGAGGGACACGGTGGCGACGCCGCTGACGCTTGGCCTGCTCACGGCGGAGGCCCCGGGTGACGAGGGGGCGGGGTGGCAAGGGAGGAAGCGTGCCAACGGACGGGGAGGCGATTACCTTGGACATGGGCGGCTGACCTCGCATGTGTTGGGTGACGACCTTTGGGACACCAAGCCCGCAAGACCCAACTTGGGGCAGCCGCCCACCCTCCCGCGATCACAACTTCCCCATGCTAACCGGTTGCCGCCTACGCGGCCTTCGGCCGCTCCGGACACACCCGGCACAAGCAATGCGGAATCAGGCAGCAGAAGTGGAGTTGCCGAACAGAGGTGAGCCGTCGACCTCGGTGGAAATGTGCCGGGCGCGGCAACCTCGAACGTTATGCGTAGTCTGGGAGGATGCTGGGAAGTCCGTGCAGGAGAGACAGTGTGGGAATCGCCGAAGTGGCATTCAATAGTGATACCGTGCCTGGAGAAAGTCGACGAAGTCATCGCCCACCCGATAGACCAGTCGGTCACGGGCCGTGATTCTCCGCGACCAGATGTCGGGTCCAAGGTGCTTCAACGGCTCAGGCTTGCCAACCCCGCGAAAAGGGTCCCTCCTCGTTTCCTTCATCAGATTGAGGACCCGCAGCGCCGTCTTCCTATCGGTGGCTACCCAATGCTCAAGATCCTCCATGCATTCGTCCTGAATGATGGTGGCTCGGTGCCTCCTCCTTGCCTGACCACTCTCCTGGCCTTTCGGCGGCATGGCGGATACTCCTCAGTCCGAGAGCCCCAGTTCCTCCATAAGGGTTTCGAGTTCGACGGTAGGTGTCTCCCGGCGCTTGGACCGAGCGAGAGCTGCGAGGAGTCGGGCGGCGTTCGTTGGAGACCGAAGCAGGTGGGCGGTCTCCTGAAGGCTGGAGAGTTCGTCGGCCGGAAGCAGGGCCATCGATTCATGGCCTCGGCGTTCCAGAATGGCAGGTTCGCGGCTGTTCTCCACGTCGTTCCAAATCTTGGCGAAGTTCGCGCGGGCACGGCTGTAGGTGGCTCGAGTCGCCATGGTTTCCTCGGCGTGTGGAAGTATATGTACAAATACATTGTACAAGCGCGACGGTGGCGAGTCAAGCGCAGTGCCCTTTCAAGTCCGCGGCAGCAAGGGAGCGGTTCGGCCAAGAGGGGTGTCGACTACGCATAACAGCCCGCGTGCCGCTGGCTCGCTTTCGCTCGCGGGCCCTTCGCCGAGTGGAGCAGTAGGTCGGAGGTGAGCAGTTGGGCGGCTCAGGGTCGCGGCCCATAGGCCGCCACGGCAGCGGGCGAGACGTTATCTGCCATGTGCCTACCTGAGCACCATGGTAGTCCCAGAAGAGTTGCTGTGTCTCCCGGAGGTGAGATGGTGGAACCAAGGCTCAAGG
>JBFYZE010000486.1:0-9220 GCA_041309665.1 Gemmatimonadales bacterium
AGCAGGAGGACGAAGCAGGCCACCATCACCCACTCCTCCCTCTTCACCCGACCCAGCTCGCGCAGGCGCTCCCGGGCCACGGCCACCGCCTCGGGGGTCTCCCTCACCTCCGGGGGGAAGAGCCGGTAGAGGATCCAGGGCACCAGCACCAGGCTGCACGCGCCCGGGACCACGGCCGCAATCGCCCACCCCGCCCAGGTGATGGTGATCCCCTGGGCCGCCGCCAGCTCCACGGCCAGGGGGTTGGCCGCCATGGCCGTGAGGAACATGGCCGACGTGATCACCGTCCCCTGGAAGGCGGCCACCGTGAGGAACGCCCCCACGCGCCGGGCGGTGCCGTCCCCCGGGCGGCTCCCGTAGGCCTCCGCCACCGAGCGGAGGATGGGGAAGACGACGCCTCCGGCCCTCGCCGTGTTGGAGGGGATGGCGGGCGCCAGCACCAGGTCCGTGGCCACGAGGCCGTACCCGAGCCCCAGCGTCCTGCGCCCCAGCCACGCCATGAAGTGGTACGCCACCCGCGCGCCCAGCCCCGTCTTGATGAAGCCCCGGGAGATGAAGAACGCCAGCACGATCAGCCAGATGGTCGGGTTCCCGAACCCGGACAGCGACTGGCCCACGCCGAGCGTCCCGGTGGCCGCCGTGGCGGCGATCCCCACCATGGCCACCGCCCCCATGGGGAGGGGCTTGAGGATGATCCCCACGATGGTGGCCAGGAGGAGGGCCAGCAGGTGCATCGCCTCGGGCTCGACGCCCGCGGGAGGCGGCACCGGCCAGAGGAGGACGGCCACGAGGATGGGGATGGCGTAGCGCAGCCCTGCCCGACGTGTAGTCACCTAACGCCCCCTTCCGGTGAGCAGGTAGACCGCGAAGCTCCCGAGCCAATGGCCGCCCATGTAGTGCTCGCCCGTGACCGCCGGCAGCCCCGCCTCCCGGTGTGCCGCCGCGGCGGCCCGTAGCGCCGGCAGCCGGGCATCGCCCGCGGGCAGTCCGGCGGCGATCCCCTCCAGCATCCAGGCGCGGCTCAGGTTGAGGCCGATGAGGTGCCCGAGCTTGGGATCGGCCGGGTCCGTGACCACCGCCGGGGGGAGCCAGGCTCCCCCGTCGTCGCGGAGGGAAATCCCCGGCATGAAAGCGCCGAGCCAGGCGGCGAACGCCTCCGGGGCGAGGACGCGCCGCACCAGGTCGGCCTCGCCGAGGCAGGGGGACAGGAAGTCCTGACCCGACGGCTCGTATGCCAGAGGGCACTCCCGGTCGGCCAGGTACAGCGTGCGGATGCGCTCGTCCAGGAGGACCAGCATCGCCTCGTCGCCTGTGGTGCGGGCCCAGTCGTGCACGAGTGCGAACGCGAAGGCGGTCTGGTCGTGCTCCCCGATCCGGATCGGGTGCGCCAACTTGGGCATCCACTCCCGGAGCCGGTCCGCGGCGGCCCCCGCCAGCGGGTCCAGCGTGCGGGCCCAGACGCCCGCCTCGGGGTCGTCCCACTCCCGCAGCTCGGCGTGGAGCCGCAGGAGCCACGCCAGCCCGTACGGGCGCTCGAAGGAGACGCGACCCTCGCCGGCGAGATAGGCGATCTCTCCTGCGACGTTCTCCGGGGTGAGGCTCCTCGCCAACGCCGCCCGCGCCGGGGCGGCGAAGGGGGCGTCCGACCGGGACCGCGAGAGCCGTGCGAGCAGCCAGTGACCATGCACGGCCGAGTGCCAGTCGTAGCACCCGTAGAACGCGGGCGTCAGCTCCCGCGGCGGCCGGACGTCGGCGTCCCCCGTCAGGACGTGGGCGATCTTGTTCGGGTACTCCTGGTGGACGCACGCCAGCGCCAGTGCGGCGAAGCGCGCGGAGCCCGCGGGGTCCAGGCCCTGTGCGGCTGCGGGCACGGGGCAGAGGAGGAGGGTGGCGAACGCGGCGGCTCTCCGTGTCATCAGTCCTCCTCGAACCCCCGTGCCGTGTGGCAGAGCGCGGTGTCGAAGAAGATCCCCACGCGCTGGCTCAGCTCCATGGTCCGGTAGACCTCCATGAGGTCGACGAGCCCGCCCCGCTCGCCGATGAACGCCCAGATCTCGTGCTTGAGCAGGGTTAGGGCGCTGAGCACCTCGTGCAGCGCGAAGCCCTGCTCCCGCCGCTGGCGGCCCAGGAGCCGGTAGAACGAAGCCAGCTCCTCCTCGTGCTCCTCCCCCGAGAGCCAGGAGCAGAACTTGGAGAGGGCGGCCATGGCCTTCTCCTGGGCCACCCCGGGGGGCAGCAGCGCGTACGTGGGTGTGCTCGGGCTCCGCCGCACGACGGCGAGCCAGCGCCGGGAGATCTCCTCGGCGTGCTCCTCCACCAGGCTCACCAGCGCATCGGAGATGAGCGCCTCGCCACCCTCATCCAGGTGCGCGAAGGAGTCCTGGATGGCCCACTCGGCCCGGTGTTGGGCGTAACAGCGGGCGATGGCCTCCTCGTGGGCCGGGAAGGCGAGGCGCGGAACCCGGTCCGAGGGGAACCAGGCCAGCTCCTCCGCGTCGTCGCCGGGCCGCTCCTCGCCCCCCGTGCGCTCCACCTCGAAGCAGACGAAGAGGAGGTCGTCGTAGAAGTCGCTGGGGGCCGACGCGGCGCTCAGGAGGCGGACCACGCGCCCCGTGACGCCCGTCTCCTCCGCCAGCTCGCGCAGGGCGGCCGCCTCGATGCTCTCCGACATCTCCGCGAAGCCCGTGGGCAGGCACCACCGGCCCTTGTGCGGCGCCTGGCGGCGCTTGACCAGGAGCACCTGCCGCGCCGGGTCGAGGAGGACGGAGGCGGCCACAGGGAGGGGGTTCCGGTAGTGCACGGCGCCACAGGCGGGACACACGTGCCGCTGGACGCCCTCGGCGGCGCGGCGCTCCAGGGGGCCTCCGCAGGTGGCGCAGTACCTGGGTTCACCGGCCATGCGCGCCTCCGCATGCGAAGAGGGTATCGTCCTTCTCCACGGTCAGCCGCCCCTTCCTCCGGAGCGCCTCCGAGGCGGCCTGGACGAATGCGTCGGGAAGCTCCACGCCGTAGCGGGCCCCTGGCTTCACAAGGGGAAGCTTGAACGCCAGGTAGGTGAGCAGGTCGCCGAGGTCCCTCTCTCCGAACGTGAGCGTGTTCGTGTAGTCGGTCCGCTCCACGCTGGAGAACGTCTCCGCCAGCATGCTCCCCCCACCCTCGGAGGAGAATGCGCGCAGGTGGCGGAGGAGCGGGCACTCGTGGCCCGCGCGGCCGATGGCGTCCAGGAGCCCGGTGAAGCTCCGCTCGCTGTGGGTCACCGCCAGGAACGATCCGCCCGGCCTGAGCACGCGCCCGACCTCGGGGATGACGCCGACGAAGAAGTACAGGCTGTACGCGGCGATGACGAGGTCGAAGGAGTCGTCCTCGAACGGCAGGCGGGACACGAGGTGGGCTGGGACGAAGTGCGCCCGGCGGCCTCGGGACTCGACGCAGCGCGCGTAGGCGGCGGCGTTTCCGCCGCACGCGTCCACGCCGGTCAGCGTGGCGCCGGGATCCACCCGGCCGGCCAGCTCCTCGGCCCAGAACCCGAAGCCGCATCCCAGGTCGAGGACGTGCTCGACGGCCGCGAGGTCCAGGGATCGGAGGAGCTCCACGCGCACGTCCCGGTCGTTCGTGGAGTGTCTCCGGATCAGCGCGGAGATCCTCGCGTGCGCTTCCGGGTCCTCATACGGGGAGAGATAGGGGCTGCCCATGTCGCGGCCTTCGGGCTGCGGACTCACGCACGCAGGAAGAATACACGGCTGGGCCCTTCCCCGCCTACCTCACGAAGTTGATGAACGCCGTGAGGATCACCGCGTTGGTGAAGTCGATGAAGAACGCGCCCACCAGAGGCAACACCAGGAAGGCCCTCGGTGCCGGCCCGAAGCGCTCGGTGAGCGCCTCCATGTTCGCCACCGCGTTCGGCGTCGCGCCCATGCCGAAGCCGCAGTGGCCTCCCGCCATCACGGCCGCGTCGAAGTCGCGTCCCATGAACCGGTAGGTGACCCAGTACGCGAAAGCGGCCATCATGGCGACCTGCACCGCGAGGATCGCCACCATGGGGCCCGCCAGGTCGAGGAGCTCCCAGAGCCGGAGGCTCATGAGCGCCATCGTGAGGAAGAGGGCCAGCGCGATGGTACCCAGGTCGTCCACCACGCGCTGCTCGATCTTCATGATCTTCGTCGCGTCGGCGACGTTGCGGAACACCGCCGCCACCAGCATGGCGCCGATGTACCCGGGGAGCGTCACGAACTGGCCGATCCACGCGGAGAGCAGCCCACCCAGGGCCATGCAGCCCAGCACCACGGTCAGGATCTGCAGGAGGAGGTAGGCGGTGGCCGCCTCGCCGGCGGGCTCGGTGTCGATCTCCTCGTCCAGGGAGGCCGACTTCGCAACGTCGGCGAGAGGGGAGGGCTCAGCGCCCGACGGGCGGAGCTTGAACCTGTTGATGAGCGTGGTCCCCACGGGGCCGCCGATCAGCCCTCCGCTCACCAGCCCGAACGTCGCCGCCGCCATGGCGATGGTGACGGCACCGGTCATCCCGTACTGGTCCTCCAGGAGCTGGCCGAAGGCGGCGCCGGTGCCGTGGCCGCCGGTCATGGTCATGGACCCGGAGATGATCCCCAGCAGGGGGTCCTGCCCCAAGGCCGTCGCCACGCCGATCCCCACGCCGTTCTGCAGGACCGCGAGCAGGCTCGCCAGGAGCCAGAAGAGGAGCACCTGCGGGCCGCCGCGCTTGAGCAGCCCCAGGCTGGCCCCCAGTCCGATGGTCGTGAAGAACGCGATCATGAAGGGCGCCTGGAGCGTGGTGTTGAACTCGAAGGCGAGGACCCCGCTCTGGCGCATGATCAGGGCGACGGTGGCGAAGAGGAAGCCGCCCACCACGGGGGCGGGGATGTTGAACCGGTCGAGCACGCCGATGCGCCGGCGCACGGCGTAAACGATGAAGAGGACCACCGCGGCCAGTGCGACGGTCTGGATCATGTAGAAGTGCAGGGTCGTGGTCACTTGAGAACCCACCGTCCAAGGGAGAAAGAGGCTTCGAAGAACGACGGAGCCGCCCGAGGTGGCCGAAGACACCAGGGGGAGGCGATGGGATGCCGACCCCGCCGCCCCCCCCGACCTTGTTGCGCCGTCTACCGCACGAAGTTGATGTACGCCGTGAGGATCACCGCGTTGGCGAAGTCGATGAAGAACGCCCCCACCAGCGGCAACACGAGGAACGCCCGCGGCGCATGCCCGAAGCGCTCGGTGAGCGCGGTCATGTTCGCCACCGCGTTGGGCGTCGCACCCAGGCCGAAGCCGCAGTGGCCGCCGGCCATGACCGCCGCGTCGAAGTCACGCCCCATGAACCGGAAGGTGATGAAGTAGGCGAAGCCCGCCATCATCGCCACCTGGACGACGCCGATGGCCAGCATGGGGCCCGCCAGGTCGAGGAGCTCCCAGAGCCTGAGCGTCATGAGCGCCATGGTGAGGAAGAGCGCCAGCGCGATGGTGCCGATGTCGTCCACCACGCGCTGCTCGATCTTGATGACCCCAGTGAACTCGGCAACGTTGCGGAACACGGCCGCCACCAGCATGGCCCCGATGTACCCGGGGAGCGTGACGAACTGGCCGAGCCACTTGGAGAAGAGCGCGCCCACCGCCATGCACACGAGCACCATCGTCATCATCTTGAGCAGGAGATAGGCGGTGGCGGCCTCGCCGGCCGGCTCGGTGTCGATCTCCGCGTCGAGCGAGGCGTCCTTCGCGACGTCGGCGAGGGGGGAGGGCTCCGCCTCGGACGGACGGAGCTTGTGCTTGTTGATGAGCAGGGTGCCGATGGGGCCGCCGATGAGGCCACCGCTCACGAGGCCGAACGTCGCCGCGGCCATGGCCACGGTCACGGCGCCCTTCATGCCGTATTCATCCTCCAACAGCTTCCCGAAGGCGGCGCCGGTGCCGTGACCTCCTGTCATGGTCATGGACCCGGAGATGATCCCCAGGAGCGGGTCCGCGCCGAGGAGCTTGGCGATGGCGATCCCCACGCCGTTCTGCACGACGGCGAGCGAGGCCGCGAGCACGAAGAAGAGGAGCACCTGCGGCCCGCCCTTCTTGAGCAGCCCCAGGCTCGCGCCCATGCCGATGGTGGTGAAGAACGCGATCATGAACGGCATCTGGAGCGTGGTGTCGAACTCCAGGGCGAGCACACCGCTCTGGCGCAGCGCCAGCGCGATGCTGGCGAAGAGGAAGCCGCCCACCACCGGGGCGGGGATGTTGAACCGGTCGAGCACGCCGATGCGCCGCCGCACGCCGTACCCTATGAAGAGGACCACCGCGGCCAGCGCGATGGTCTGGATCATGTCGAATTTGAGGGTCGTGGCCACAGGGGGGTCCCCCGGTCGGGTCGAAAGGAAAGAACCGGGTCAAGTTCGGGGGGCGGGGGAGGCGGGGCAAGGCTCCCCCTGCCCCGCCCCCCTGGCCGACCCCGTGACGCCGGTTTCAGCGGATGCCGTAGCGCTCCTCGATGAAGTCGATGTCCTTGTCGCCACGCCCGCTGAGGTTCACCAGGATCGACTGCCGGGGGTTGTCCTTCGCCAGCTTCAGGGCGAACGCGACCGCGTGGGCGCTCTCCAGCGCGGGGATGATCCCCTCCTTGCGGCTCAGCTCGAAGAACGCATCGACGCATTCCTCGTCGGATGCGGCCACGTAGCGTACGCGCCCCTGGTCCTTCAGCATGCAGTGCTCGGGGCCCACGCCGGGGTAGTCCAGACCACTGGCGATGGAGTAGACGGGTGCCGGCTCTCCGTGATCGTCCTGCAGGAGGTAGCATCTGAACCCATGGATGACGCCGGGCTTGCCGAGGGTCATGGAGGCGGCATGCTCACCCGGCTCGAGGGAGCGCCCTGACGGCTCGACCCCGTAGAGCCGGCATTCCGAGTCGCCGAGGAAGCCGGAGAAGATCCCCATGGCATTGCTGCCGCCCCCCACACAGGCCAGGACGTTGTCGGGCAGCTCGCCCGTCATGTCCAGGAACTGCTCGCGGGCCTCGATGCCGACGACGCGCTGGAAGTCGCGCACCATCATCGGGAAGGGGTGGGGCCCGACCACGGAGCCGATGCAATACAGGGTGCTGGTCGGGTCCTTCAGATAGCTCTGGAAGGCGGAGTCGACCGCTTCCTTCAGCGTCTTGAGGCCGTGGGAGACCGGGACGACCGTGGCGCCCAGGATCTTCATGCGCACGACGTTGGGGTGCTCCTTGACGATGTCCACCTCACCCATGTGGATCTCGCACTCGAGGCCGAAGTACGCCGCCGCCGTGGCCAAGGCCACCCCGTGCTGACCGGCGCCGGTCTCCGCGATCACCTTGGTCTTGCCCATGTGCCTGGCGAGCAGGACCTCCCCCATGCAGTGATTCAGCTTGTGCGCTCCGGTGTGGTTGAGGTCCTCCCGCTTCAGGTAGATGCGCCCCCCGTAATCATTGGAGAGCCTTCTGGCGAAGTAGACCGGAGTGGGGCGTCCCTGGAAGTGGGTGCGGATGCTCCTCAGCTCGGAGATGAACTCGTGGGACTTGCTGATGGCGTAGTACGCATCCGTGATGCGGTTCATCTCCTGCTGGAGATCTTCGGGGAGGTAGCTCCCGCCGTACTCGCCGAAGAGCCCATCCGGGGTGGGATGGGACTTGAAATAGTCGGTCATGAAGAGCGCCTGTCCGGGTCGGAGGCAAATCAGCCCGAACAATACAGGGGCGGACCGGACCTGGCACGGGGTCCAACCTCTACTTCTTCTTTATCAGGACCCCTGCGATGACGTTCTTCTGGATCTCCTTGGTGCCCTCGTAGATCTCGGTGATCTTGGCGTCCCGGAAGAAGCGCTCCACCTCGTACTCCAGGATGTACCCGTACCCGCCGAGGATCTGCACCGCCTCGTCGGCCACGTACACCGCCGTCCTTCCGGCGTGGAGCTTGGCCATGGAGGTCGCCTTGGGGTCGGGCTTCCCCTGGTCCACGAGCCAGGCCGCCCGGTAGGTGAGGAGCCGCGCCGCCTCGATCTGCGTGGCCATGTCGGCCAGCTTGTGCTGGGTGACCTGGAAGTCGGCCAGGCGCTGGCCGAACTGCTTGCGCTGCTTGGCGTACTCCAGCGCCCGGTCGAAGGCGCCCTGGGCGATCCCCACGGCGCTCGCTGCCACCTCGACGCGGCTCTCGGAGAAGAACTCGAGCACGTGGTAGAAGCCCTTCCCCTCCTCGCCGACCAGGTTCTCCAGCGGGACGCGGACGCCGCTGAACGAGACCTCGGCGGTGGAGGTCATCCGGATCCCCATCTTCTCGCCCACCTCGGCGGCGTCGAGCCCGGGGGTGCCCCGGGGAACCAGGAGGAGCGACTGCCCGCGGTGGGGAGGCTGCGCTGCCGGGTCGGTCTGGCAGAGCACGATGTAGATGTCGGCGATCCCACCGTTGGTGATGAAGGTCTTGGTGCCGTTGACGACCCAGGCGTCGCCGTCCTTCACCGCCGACGTGTCCATGGCGGTGATGTCGCTGCCGTGGTTGGGCTCGGTGAAGCACCCCGCGGAGATCATCTTCCCCGCCGCGATGGCCGGCAGGATGGACCGCTTCTGTGCATCCGAACCATGGCGCAGCACGAGGTCCGAGGCGAAGTCGGCGAGGGACAGGGCCACGCCGATGCCGGAGTCGCGGCGGCAGAACTCCTCGATGACCAGGGCGTTCTCGAGCACGCCGAGCCCCTGGCCGCCCAGCTCCTCGGGGAAGTGGATGCCGAGGAAGCCAAGCTGGCACGCCTTCTTCCATACGGAGCGGGGGAAGGAGTGCTCCTTCTCGTGCTTGATGGCCAGGTCCTTGTCGAACTCGCCCTCGGCGAACTCCCGGGCGGCCTGCTGGATGTCCTTCTGCTCCCTGGTCAGCTCGAAATGCATGATCCCCTCCGGATCGCTACGCGCCGGCTTCCGCCTTCAGCGCGTCCATGATCTTGAACATGTCCTCGACCACGCCGTAGTCGGCGGCGCCGAAGATGGGGGCCTTCGGGTCCTTGTTCACCGCGATGAGGACCCCCGAGCCCTTGATGCCCGCCATGTGCTGGAAGGCGCCGCTGATGCCCAGTGCGAGGTACGCCTTTGGCTTCACGGTCCGCCCCGAGGTGCCCACCTGGCGCTCCTTCTCCAGCCACTTCTTGTCCACCACGGGCCGCGAGCACGCCAGGACGCCGCCCAGCCGGTCGGCCAGCGCCTGCACCTGGGGGATGTTGTCTG
>JBFYZE010000487.1:0-2931 GCA_041309665.1 Gemmatimonadales bacterium
CGCCTCGGCCTCGAGAAGATGGACGACCACGGGGCCGTCGAGGCGGCGGTGGACGCCGCCCTGGCCCGCTGGCCGGAGAAGGTCGCCGAGTACCGGGCGGGGCGCGCGAACCTGATGGGGCTCTTCGTGGGCGAAGTGATGAAGGCCACGAAGGGCGCCGCCGACCCCAAGTCCGTGAAGGACCTCCTCACCCGCAAGCTGGGAGCTTGAGCATGACGCTGCGCGTGCGCTTCGCACCATCCCCGACCGGGTACCTGCACGTGGGAGGCGCCCGGACGGCGCTCTTCAACTGGCTCCTGGCGAGGAAGTAAGGCGGCGTCTTCGTGCTCAGGATCGAGGACACGGACCAGCTACGCAACCGCGACGAGCACGTCCAGGCCATCCTGCACGGCCTGGGCTGGCTGGGGCTGGACTGGGACGAGGGACCCTTGTTCCAGAGCGAGGGGGTGGAACGCCACAAGGGAGAGGCGCTGCGGCTCCTCGACGAGGGGAAGGCGTACCGGGACTTCTCCAACCCCGAGGAGGTGAAGTCCGAGGCGGAGTCACGGGGCGTGCACCCGAGCCGTGTGGCCCGGGAGAAGGCCGACGCCCTTGGCCAGGAGGGTTCGGACCGGCGCGCCGCCGCTGGGGAGCCCTTCGCCATCCGCTTCCGGGTCCCCGACGGCGAGACGCTGTTCACGGACCTGGTGCACGGCGACATGCGCTTCGCCAACGAGGACATCGACGACCTGGTGATCCTGCGCAGCGGCGGCACCCCGGTGTACAACCTGGCGGTGGTCTCCGACGACCACGCCATGGGGATCACCCACGTGATCCGGGGAGACGACCACCTCTCCAACACGCCGAAGCAGGCGCTCCTCTACCGTGCCCTCGGCTACCCGGAGCCGGTGTTCGGGCACGTCCCCCTGATCCTGGGTTCCGACGGGCGCCGCCTCTCGAAGCGCCACGGCGCGACCGCGGTGGGCGACTACGAGAGCCAGGGGATCCTCCCCGAAGCCATGGTCAACTTCCTGGCGCTCCTGGGGTGGAACCCGGGCGACGAGCGGGAGGTGATGGGGCGGGACGAGCTCGTGGGTGCGTTCGCGGCGGAGCGCATCCTGAAGAAGAGCTCCGTGTTCGACCTGGAGAAGCTCTCCTGGCTGAACGGGCGCCACCTGGCCGCCGCCGCCACGGAGCGGCTTCTCCCCATGGTCCGCACACGGTTGGCGGGCTCCGGGGGGGCCGCCGCCGGCCGCCTGGCCGACGACGCATGGCTGGCGCGGGTGGTGGACCTCCTGAAGATCCGCGCCCGCACGGTGGAAGAGGTCGCCGCGCAGGCCCGCCCCTTCGTGGACGACATCCTAGCCTTCGACGAGGACGCGGTGGCCAAGCACTGGGCCAAGGACGCCGCAGCGGCGGGGGAACGCCTGGACATCGTGGCGGACACGCTGCGGAGTGCGGAGTGGACGGAGTCGGCGCTGGAGGAGAAGCTCCGCCGCCTGGCCGAAGCGATGGGCATCGGGGTAGGGAAGCTCATCCACCCCCTCCGCGTGGCCCTCACCGGCCAGTCCGCCAGCCCGGGAATCTTCGAGGTGCTCGTCCTCCTGGGTCGCGAGCGCGCCCTGGAGCGGGTGGAGGCGGCGCTCGGCAAGGTGCGCGAGATGCACGAAACCCTTTCTTGACACTGCTTCGACGCGCACATTAGGATACCGTTCGCGCCGGATGTTTCCGGCCGGACCCACGCTCCGAGAGGGAACACGTTGGCCCGCTCCGAACCCACCGCACTTCGCGAAGCCCCGACCCCGACCGGGCGGCGGGTCCCGGAAGCCGGGACGCAGCCGCTCACGGAGATCGAGAAGAAGATCCTGGAGTTCATGGTCCAGTATCTGCGCGCGAACACCTACCAGCCCTCCATCAGGGAGATCGGGGAGCGGTTCGGGATCAAGAGCACCAAGACCGTGTCGGAGCACCTGCAGGCGCTGGCCGACAAGGGGTACCTGGAGCGTGACCCGTCCCGCTCCAGGGGCGTGAAGATCCTGGGCATGGACCTCACCGCGCAGACGGTGTCCCTCCCCTGCTACCTCGAGGTCCCGCAGGGCCGCGGAGAGAAGGCCGATGCGTACCTCTCCATCGATCGCCGTCTGGGCGGCGAGCGGGGGGGCTTCTTCGTGCGGGCGGGGACCGCCGACCTTGCGGCGCTGGGCATCCAGGAGGGCGACTACGTCCTGGTGGAGCCGGCCACGCTGGCCGAGGCGGAGGACGGGGCCGTGGTGGTCGCCCAGGTGGGCAGCGGCTCCTGGTTCCACCGCCTCACGCGCAACGGGGCGGGGATCCGCCTCGAGTCGCTGCGACCCGGCGGAGAGAAGGTCGTCCTGGAGGAAGGCCAACGGCTCCAGCTCCTGGGGCGGGTGACGGCCTTCTACCGGCGCGTGGAGGACAGTGCCGGCGGACTCAACCTCACCCACCACTGAGCCCGTGGGGTCCGTGACCGCCGCGGCGCCCCACCCCCCTCTCTCCACCCTCCCCCCCGAGTCTCCCGATCCTCTCTGGATGGCGCGCGCCCTGGAGTTGGCGCGTGCCGCATGGGCTCGGGGCGAGGTCCCGGTTGGCGCCGTCCTCGTGCGCGACGGCAAGGCTGTGGCGGAGGCCCACAACCGCACCATCTCCGACGCCGACCCCACCGGCCACGCGGAGATGCGGGCGATCCGGGCGGCGGCCCTCGCTCAGGGCGACTTCAGGCTGGAGGAGTGCACCCTCTACGTCACCCTGGAGCCCTGCGCCATGTGCTGCGGGGCCATCGTCCTCGCCCGCGTGCCCCGGGTGGTGTACGGCGCGTCCGACCCCAAGGCCGGGATGGCCGGGAGCCTGGGGAACCTCCTGCAGGACCCCCGGCTGAACCACCGGTGCATCGTCACCCCGGGCGTGCTCGAGGCTGCCTCCGGGGAGCTTCTC
>JBFYZE010000488.1:0-4086 GCA_041309665.1 Gemmatimonadales bacterium
GGCGTCATCCACCGGGACGTGAAGAGCAGCAACATCTTCCTGAACGCCCGGGGGGACGCGAAGGTCCTGGACTTCGGCATCGCCAAGGTGGTGATCCCCGACGCGGAGCCGGGTCGGGACACGGACGCGGGCCTCACGAGCTCCGGGACGGCCCTGGGGACGCTGTCGTTCATGTCCCCGGAGCAGGCCAGGGGCGAGGCGGTGGACGAGCGCTCCGACCTCTTCTCGTTGGGGGTGGTGCTCTACGAGATGGCCACCGGGGTCACGCCCTTCCGCGGGACCGCGACCTCCATCGTCGCCCAGCTCGTGTCGCCCGACCCGGTCCCGGGCCCTCGTTCCGTTTCGCCCGGCGTCCCCGAGGAGCTGGACCGGATCATCTCCCGCGCCCTGGAGAAGGACAGGCGCGTGCGTTGGCAGACCGCGGCGGATCTCCTGGCGGCGCTCCGGGGCCTCAGGCGGGACCTGTCCGCGCCGGGCAAGCCGGCGATGGGCGTCACCGGCTCAGCCCCGGGACACCGGCGGAAGCCCCTCCGTGTCGTCCTGGCGTGGGCCGCAGCGGCGCTGGTGGTCGTGGCGGCCTCGGTGACGGGCTGGCGGATGCTGGCGCCCGGCCCGCTGGCGGACAGGCCCATCCGCTCCATGGCCGTCCTTCCGTGCGCGGACAGCGAGGGGGAGGGGTACCTGTGCTCGCTCCTCGCGGAGCGACTCATCGCCAGCCTCTCCCAGGTGCCTGGGCTCACGGTGCTGGCGTTCCAGGCCGTGGCGCCCTACGCAGGCGATGGGCGCGGGGCGATGCGGGTCGGGGCGGACCTGGGGGTGGACGCCGTGCTCACGACCCAGGTCCGTGAGCAGCCCGACGAGCTCAACGTGACCGTGGAGGTCACCGACGTCCGCAGCGGGGTCCACGTCTGGGGGAACCTCTTCCGCCGTGCTGCGGCGGACGCCCAGGGCATGCCGGAGGAGATCGCCCTGGACGTGGCGGAGAACCTCCAGCTCAGGCTGAGCTCCACCGACCGGGAGCGCCTGCGCATCCTGCAGACGTACCAGCAGGCCCAGTACTACTGGGGAGGTCGAACCTCCACGGGGCTGGAGAAGGCCATCGGCCTCTTCACGGAGGTCATCGAAGCCGACTCGGCGTTCGCCCCGGCGTGGGTGGGGCTGGCCAGCGCGTATACGCTGCTGCACTACTACGGGAGCCTTCCCCCGTCCGAGGCGTACCCCCGCGCCCGGGAGGCCGCCGAGCGCGCCCTGGAGCTGGACGAGGAGCTCGCCGACGCGCACGCCTCCCTGGGCCTGGTGAAGCGCGACTACGATCGGGACTGGGAGGGGGCGGAGAGGGAGTTCCAGCGCGCCCTCCAGCTGGACCCCGGCTCTGCGTCGGCGCTCCAGTGGTACGCGGAGCTCCTGGCCATGGTGGGGCGCTTCGACGAAGCCGAGGCGCGCATCGTGGAGGCTCAGCGGGTGGCACCCCTGTCCCTCGCGGTGCGCGCCGTGCACGGTTGGGTGCTCATGTCGGCGGGGAGGTTCGACGAGGCGCGCCGGGAGCTGGAGATGACGATCGCCATGGACCAGGGCTTCCAGCTCTCCCACTGGTTCATGGGCCAGCTCGACTTCGCCCAGGGCGACTACGTGGCGGCGGTGGAGGCGCTCGAGACCGCCACTGCCATGTCCGGACGGTTGAGCCGGAGGGTGGCGGACCTGGCCGCCGCCAGCGCCTTCGCCGGACGCCAGGACCGCGCGCTGGAGCTCCTGGGCGAGTTGGAGCGGCGCAGCGCCGGGGGCGAGTACGTGTCCCGCTACGACTTCGCCATCGTGCGCGCGGGGCTGGGCGAGCGGGACCGGGCGTTCCGGGAGATGGAGGCCGCGCTGGAGGAGCGCACCTGGCAGGTCGTGAACATGGGGATCGACCCCATGCTCGCTCCACTCCTCTCCGATTCCCGCTTCGGCCGGCTCCTGGTGCGGGCCGGGCTCCCGGCCCGGTGAGGGTCTCGCTCGTGTCCAGGCCCGTGACGTTCCTCGTGGACCCGACCATGGTCACGGATGCCGCCGGTACCCCCCGGGACGTTTACGGCGACCTCGACCGGGTGGTGCGCTCCGACCTGTATTACCACTATTCGACGCCCATCTGCGCCCAGCGCTGGCTGGACGTGTGCGACGATCCGGCGTACGGGCACCACGCCCTGCTGCAGGCGGTGAGCGGCGTCGTGCCGGAGGTGGCTGCCGTCCTCCGGTCAGGGGCGGCTGGGCGGCGCCGCCTGGCGCTCTGCAGCCTGGGGCCGGGCGACGGCTCCGTGGACGAGCGCCTCCTCCTGGGGCTGGCGCCGGCGTTCGGGGAGATGACGTACACGGGGCTCGACTTCTCCTTCGAGCTCCTCCGCCACGCGGTGCGCCGCCTGGCCACGGCCCCGGGCCTCCCCGACGCCCTCCCGCTCACGGCCGTGTGCGGGGACCTCACGGGTGTGCGCGCGCTCCCGGGACCACGGGACCCGGAGGCGGTGCACCTCTTCGCGCTCACCGGGTTCACCCTGGGGAACTACCCCGAGCCGGCACTCCTGGAGGACATCACGGGCCTGATGGGGGAGGGCGACTACCTCCTCCTGGACGCCCGGCTCCATCCCTTCGGGCCCCTCCCCGAGGACATGCGGGCGTTCAACCGGGACCGGAGAGACCTGCTGGCCAGCTACGACCTGGAGAGCGTACGCCGCTTCGTGTTCGGTCCGGTGGAGGTCGCCACCACGGCGGTGGCGTCGGACGTGGCGATCGGCTTCGAGCTGGCGCGTTCGTGCACCGCGGTGCCGAACGCCCTCAACCTCGTCATCTACTGCGTGGGGCTGGACGCCACCCTCCGACTCACCGGCGAGCGGGTGCGGCGGGACCGGCTCGACCTGGCGGTCACCACCTCCTACCACCTCCCCGACCTGTCGGCGTGGCTGGCCCGCTCCGGCCTCGCCACCGTGTGGCAGGGGAGGCACGACGGGGTGGCGTTCTTCCTGCTCCGGAAGTAGCGCAGCGGTCCTCCGGCCGAGTGGCCATCCCGCGTCAGAGCGCGAAGCGCATCCCTTCGCGGGCGATCTCGAACCCGCGTCGCGCCACCTCCGCGGCCTCGGGCCCGTCCTCCCAGAGGAGGGGGTTGGAGTTGTTCAGATGGGTCAGGACGACGCGCGCCGCCTTCCGGTCCATCACGTCCTGGAGGAGGTCCAGGGTCCGCGTGGCCAGGGGGTGTGGCACCTCGTCCACCGAGCGCCCGGGAAGCTCGTCCAGCGACCAGAAGGTCGCGTCCAGGATGGCCACGTCCACCGCCTCCACCTCGCGGGCCAGGTCACGCTCCCACCGCTTCCAGGCGTCGATGTCGGGGATGTAGAGGAGGGAGGCCTGCGGCCCGCGGACGAGGAGCGCCACCGTGTCGGCGAACTCGTTCCGGTGGGGCACCTCCAGCAGCCGCACCTCCAGGGCATCGCTGATGCGGTGCCAGGCGTCTGTGGCCAGCGGCGTGGGACGGATGCGCTCCTGGCGGATCATGAGGCTCCAGGGGGCGTTGCCTTCCAGGAAGGTCGCCATGGCCTCGGTGCAGTACACCGGGGTGTCACGGATCGCCAGGCCCTCGTTTCCCAGCAGGGCGAGCCCGAGGTAATGCCCGATGTGGGCGTGGGTCAGGAAGATCCCGTCGAAGGGGCGCCGTTCCCCGGCACGTCGCCGGAACGCCGGCTCCTCGATGAGATCCATCTGCCGGGTGATGTCCGGAGTGGCGTCCACGAGCCAGAAGCGCTCGGCTTCGGGCTCCACCAGGGCCAGAGAGGCCACGAAGCGACCCCGTCCGCTGCGGTGGAGTTCGCGGCCGTGGTCGCAGAGCCCGGTGTAGCACCCCGCCTGGGGGAACCCACCGTCCTGGACCGAGCCCAGGACCAGCGCGTAGGGGCTCCCACGCCGGGCGGAGGGCCCGGAGGATGCGTCGGCGGAGCGCACGCCTGCGGCCGCCAGCGCCTCGGGGAGGAGCGCCGACGCGGCCAGGGAGGCCAGGAAGCCGCGCCGCCTCACGGCACGCCGAGCCAACGCCCGATGCCGAACCCGGCGGCGGACACTGCCGCG
>JBFYZE010000489.1:0-7022 GCA_041309665.1 Gemmatimonadales bacterium
GGCGGGGCTCACCGGCCTGGCGGGGGCGTGCGCCAAGCAGGGAGCCCCCCCCGGCGGGCCGGAGGACCGGAGGCCGCCGGTGGTGGTGGCCACCCACCCCGACACCTTCGCGGTCCTCTCCGAGCCGTTCCGCGGTCCCGTGCGCTTCGACTTCGACGAGCGCATCAGCGAGCGCACCTCCGGGGGGACCCTGGACCAGGCGGTGGTCGTGTCGCCGCGCACCGGGAGGGTGCGCGTGAGCCACGGCCGGCAGTCCATCTCCGTGGACCTGGAGGGGGGCTTCAGGCCCGGGCTGGTGTACCGGGTGACGCTCCTTCCGGTGCTCCGGGACCTGTTCAACAACCAGCTGTCGGCGCCCTTCGAGGTCGTCTTCTCCACGGGTGGCGGCTTCAACGCGTCCGCCGTGGCGGGGACGGCGTGGGACCGGGTCACCGCCGAGGGCGTGGACGCGCTCGAGGTGCTCGCGTACCAGGAGGGGGGCGACTCCGCGCCCCACGTGGCGCGCACCGACACCGGCGGCGTGTACGTCTTCCGGTACCTGCCCCCCGGCCCGTACCGGATGATCGCGTACCAGGACCGGAACCGGAACGGCGTGGTGGACCGGATGGAGCTCCAGGGAGAGATGCCCTTCCAGGTGGGCGGTCCCGACACGCTCATCGTGGACGTCTCCGTGCTCCAGCCCGACACCATCCCCGCGCGCCTCACCAAGGCCACGGTGGTGGACTCGCTCACGGTGCTGCTGGACTTCGACGACGCCCTGGATCCCCTCTCGGCGGCGGCGCTCATGGGGATTTCGCTCACGTCCGATTCCACCGGTGCGCTCGTCTCCATGAGGATCCTCCACGAGCGCGAGTACACGGCGTGGCGCGGCGCGCTGGAGGACTCCTTCGCGCGCCTGGACTCCGCCGAGGCCGCCGAGCGCGCCACGGAAGCGCTGGAGGCGATGCCGCTCAGCCGGGACACGCTCCGCAGGGATACCACGGCGGTGGACACGGTCCGCGCGAGGCCGACCCCGCGCACCCCGGTGCCCCAGCTTCCCCGCAGCAACCGGCCCCTCCCGCCCGCGCTCCCCCTCGCCACCTCCGGTGGCGGCCGCGCCATGGCCCCCGGCGCCCCGCCCGGAGCCCGGGCCGCAGAGCCGCTGGCCCCCGACGGCAGTCCGCTCCCGTCGCGCCGCCTCGTGCTGCGGCTCGAGGACCCGCTGGTGCCCGCGGCAGCCTACAAGCTCCTCGCGGGAAGCGTGGTCAACATCAACGGCGTGAGCGGTGGCGGAGGCGAAGCCGTCGTCGTGCGCCAACTCCCCACCGACACCACCTCCGTCTCCGACTCGGCGGCAGCCGCGGACACGTCGGCTCCCGACACGACCGGGCCCGACACCGTGCGGGCCCGGGGCGATACGATCCCTCCCGCCGGAAGCCCGGCGGGGCGGGGCGCCTGGCCCTTCCACGCAGAGCGGCGCAGGTGAGCACCGACCCACGCCGGCGGATCCCCCCGGTGGAGGGCCTCCTGGTGTCCCCGGCGTTCGAGCCCCTCCAGCGGGAGTACGGGCGAGACCGCGTCGTGGCGGTGCTCCGCTCGGTCCAGGCTGCGGTCCGCGGCACGCTGGCCGGAACAGAGCCGGTGCCTGCAGAGGATCCTTCGTGGTGGGCGGCGGCGGTGCGCGAGCGGCTCCGGGCCGGCGACGTTCCTTCCCTCCGTCCGGTGATCAACGCCACCGGGGTCGTGCTGCACACGAACCTGGGCCGCGCGTCGCTGGCCGCGGCCGCCCGCGAGGCCATGACGCGTGCCGCCCTGGGCTACGACAACCTGGAGATGGACCTGGAGACCGGGCGCCGGGGATCGCGCTACGGCCACTGCGCGGAGCTCCTCGTCGAGCTGACGGGTGCCCCGGCGGCCCTGGTCGTGAACAACGCGGCGGGCGCGCTCCTGCTCGCCCTGAACAGCGTCGCCCGGGGGCGTGGCGTGGTGGTGTCCCGCGGGGAGCTCGTGGAGATCGGCGGCGGCTTCCGCATCCCCGAGATCCTCGAGCGGTCGGGCGCTCGGCTGATCGAGGTGGGGAGCACGAACCGCACCCGGGCCCGCGACTACGCCGAGCCGCTGGCGTCGGGGGAGGTGGCGGCGATCCTCAAGGTCCACCGGTCCAACTTCCGGATGTCGGGCTTCACGGAGGAGGCGCCCCTCGCCGAGCTCTCTGCGCTCGCCCGCAAGGCGGGAGTCCCCCTCCTCCACGACCTCGGCTCCGGGCTCTTCGCCGATCCCGCCGAGCTGGGGCTCCCGAGCGAGCCCAGGGCCCGGGAGTCGCTCGCGGAGGGTGCCGACCTGGTGGTGGTGTCGGGGGACAAGCTCCTCGGGGGGCCCCAGGCGGGGCTTGCCATGGGCCAGGAGGCGCTGGTCGCGGCCATGCGGGGCAATCCCCTGTGCCGCGCGCTGCGGGTGGACAAGGTGACGCTGGCGGGGCTCGAGGCCACGCTGCGGCTCTACCGGGATCCGCCGCGGGCGTTGGAGGAGATCCCCACGCTGCGCATGCTCCGGGAGAGGCCCGATGTGCTGCGCGCCCGGGCGGAGACCCTGGTGGTCCGCCTGGCCAGCGTGGGGGTGGTCGGGTCCGCCGTGGAGCCCCACGCAGGCGCGGTGGGGGGCGGGACGTATCCCGAGGTCGCGCTCTCCTCCTGGGCCGTGGCCCTCCCCGGGAACGCTGGAGCGGAGGCGCTGGCAGGGCGCCTCCGGCGGGGAGATCCGCCTGTGGTGGGACGCATCGAGGGCGACCGCGTCCTCCTGGACGTGCGCACCGTCGCCCCTGAGGAGGACGACGCGCTGGTGGGCTGCGTCAGGGTGGCCTGGGAGGGGACGGGGTCGTGACGCCGCATCTGCGTCCCGCCGTGTTCGTGGATCGCGACGGGACCCTCATCGTCGAGCGGGACTACCTGGCCGACCCGGCTGGAGTGAAGCTCGTGCAAGGAGCGGTGGAGGCCCTCGCGTCCCTCCGGGCCTCCGGGTTCGCGCTCGTGGTCGTGACGAACCAGTCCGGGATCGCCCGGGGGCTCTATCGCCTCGAGGACTACCACGCCGTCGCCGCGCGCCTGGACGCCGTTCTGGGCCTCGCCGGCGTCCCCGTGGACGGCACCTGGTACTGTCCCCACCACCCGGATCACACCGGACCGTGCGCGTGCCGGAAGCCGGGGGTCGGGATGTACGTCCAGGCAGCGGGGGAGCTGGGCCTGGACCTCCAGGCATCCTGGTACGTGGGGGACAAGATCACCGACGTGCTTCCGGCCCTGGAGCTCGGAGGGCGGGGGATCCTGGTGCGCTCCGGGTACGGGCGGGACCTGGAGTCCGCGGCCCCCGCCCCGGTCACGGTGGTGGATGACCTCCCGGCCGCCGCGGAGCTCATCGTAGCCCGCGCCGGCGGCCCTGCGGGGCGTTGACCCCCCCGTGGGGCGTCGGGTAGCTTCCTCGCTCCGGCGGCGCCGTGCTCGCCCCGAAACCTCATCGCCGACGCAGGGTACCCGTGCGTGTGACGGCTCGTACACGGTGAACCCCATCGCACGGCATACTACGGAGGCACGCTCTCCATGCTGACCCTCACGCAGACCGCAGCCGACAAGGTGCAGGACTTCATCCAGGAGCACGGGGTGGAGGGCGGCGCCGGGCTGCGCGTCGCGGTACTCCCCGGCGGGTGCTCCGGGTTCCAGTACGGCCTCAACATCGAGGACGCCCCGGAGGCCGAAGACGAGGTGCTGGACGTAGCCGGCGTGAAGATCTTCGTGGACCCGTTCAGCGCCCAGTACCTGGAAGGCGTGGAGATCGACTACGTGACGAGCTTCATGGGGCAGGGGTTCACCTTCCGGAACCCCAATGCCAGCGGCGGCTGCGGCTGCGGGAGCTCGTTCACGGTTTGATCTCGCCCGCCGGCGCCGTGCACGGCGCCCTGCCCTCGCTGCTGGACTACTCGGCGCTCCCAGCCGAGGAGCTCCGCGCGCGCATCCGCGCCCGGAAGCGGGCGCTGAACGCCGTCATCCTGGGGCACAACTACCAGCGGGTGGAGATCCAGGACGTCAGCGACTACCTGGGCGACTCTCTGGGCCTGTCCCAGGAGGCGGCCGCCACCGACGCCGACGTCATCGTGTTCTGCGGCGTCCACTTCATGGCCGAGACGGCCAAGATCCTGTCGCCCGCGAAGACCGTGCTCATGCCCGACCTCCGCGCCGGGTGCCCGATGGCCGACTTCGTCACCGGCCGGGCGCTCCGACGGCTCAAGGCCGAGCACCCGGGGGCGGCGGTCGTGGCGTACGTGAACTCCACCGCCGACGTGAAAGCCGAGTCGGACATCTGCTGCACGTCGTCCAACGCGGTGAAGGTGGTGGAGTCCATCCCCCGCGACCGCACCGTCCTGTTCGTCCCCGACCGGAACCTGGCCCACTACGTCCAGGAGCGCACCGGGCGCGACAACATCATCCCGTGGGACGGTTACTGCTACGTCCACGACGACATGGTGCTGCAGGAGCTGGAGGCGGCGAAGAAGGCCCACCCCCGGGCGATCGTGGTGGTGCACCCGGAGGCCCGCAAGGAGATCCTGGACCGGGCCGACGTGGTCACCTCGACTTCGGGGATGGTGGAGTACGCCGAGACGCACGACCAGGTCATCTTCGGGACCGAGCGCGGGTTGGTGGACCGCCTGCGGCAGCGCTTCCCGGGCAAGACCTTCGTGCCCCTCTCGGGGGCGGCGGTGTGCGGGAACATGAAGCTCAACACGCTGGCCAAGCTGGCGTGGTGCCTCGACCATGGGCGCCACGAAGTGGTCCTCCCCGAGCATGTCCGCGTCCGGGCGGAGCGGTCCCTGCGCGCGATGCTCGAGTTGTCGGGCGGGTGGACCGGTCCCTCCGACGCCGAGTCGGCGCTGGAGCTGGCCGCGGTCCGCCCCAGCGGGTGCGGGTGCGCGTGACGTGATGCGCGTCCGCACCTTCACCGGGGGCGGCTTCGCGGAGAACGGCTATCTCGTGACGTGGGATCAACCGGGGACGGCGGTGGCCGTGGACCCGGGCGCCGCCGCCGGGAGCATGGTCGCGGCGCTGCGGAGCGATGGGGCTCCTCTGGAGGCCATCCTCCTCACCCACGCGCACCTGGACCACATCGAGGGCGTGCACGTCGTGCGCGAGGCGTTTCCCGAGGTGCCCATCTGGCTGCACCCTGCCGACCTGCGCCTGTATCACGCGCTCCCCCAGCAGGCCGCCGCCTTCGGGCTCACCCTCCATCCCCAGCCCGACCCCGACCGGGAGCTCGCGCATGGCCAGAGCCTCCCGTTCGGCGACGGCGCGTTCGAGGTGCGCTTCACGCCGGGGCACTCTCCCGGGCACGTGATCTTCGTGGCGCGCGAGCACGGGCTCGCGCTGGTGGGGGACGTGGTCTTCCGGGGGTCCATCGGGCGCACCGACCTCCCGGGCGGAGACTTCTATACGCTGATGCGCTCCATCCGGGAGCAGGTGCTCACCCTCCCGGACGACACCATCATGCATCCTGGGCATGGTCCCGCCACCACGGTGGGGGAGGAGCGCGTCGGGAACCCGTTCCTGGTGCCCCACTTCGGGGGGGAGATGGCATGAGCGGCGACTCCGGCGGGCGGCTTCCTCTGGTCGCGGCGGCATTCGCCTCCGGGGGAGGGACGAACCTCCAGGCGCTCCTGGACCACCGGCCCGCCGAACCGTGCTGGCGCATCGGGCTCCTCGTGGCCGACCGGGAGGGGATCGGCGCCCTGGAGCGGGCGCGGCGCGCCGGGGTGCCCACGCGCGTCATCCACACCCGGGGGCGCTCCCACGCAGAGGTGGCCGCCGAGACCCTCGCGACCCTCGAGGAGCACGGCGTACAGGTGCTCTTCCTCGCCGGCTACGTGAAGATCGTTCCCCCCGAGGTGGTGTCCCGATTCCGCAGGCGGATCCTCAACATCCATCCCGCGCTCCTTCCGGGGTTCGGAGGAAAGGGGATGTGGGGCCATCACGTCCACGAAGCGGTCCTCGCGTCGGGCACACGCCTGAGCGGCCCCACCGTACACTTCGTGGACGAGGAGTACGACCGGGGAAGCATCGTCGCCCAGTGGCCCGTCCCCGTGCTTCCGGGCGACACCCCCGACACCCTGGCCGCCAGGGTGCTCCAGGTGGAGCACCGCCTGTACCCCCTGACCGCCGACCACGTGTGCCGGGCCTTGGCCGAGGGGCGGGAGCCCGGCCCTCTGGCTCTCCCCGGCGAAGCGTACACGTTGGTCCCTGGCCACCCTCGGGTCGGGCCTGACCCCCTGAATCCGAATCGAGAAACCCGAGACCGGGTGGTGCCGACATGAAGCGGGCGCTCCTGAGCGTGTCCGACAAGACGGGAATCGTGGAGTTCGCCAGGGCGCTCGCCTCTCGCCACTGGGAGCTGGTGTCCACCGGTGGCACGGCGCAGAGCCTGCGCGACGCGGGACTGGCCGTGAAGGACGTGGCCGACATCACCGGACATCCGGAGATGATGGACGGCAGGGTGAAGACCCTCCACCCGGCGGTGCACGCCGGGATCCTGGCCAGGCGTGACCGCGACGACGACATGGCGGCGATGGCCGCGCAGGGGTATGGGCCGATCGACCTGGTGGCGGTGAACCTCTACCCGTTCCGGGAGACCATCGCCAAGGGGGGCGTCGGCGTGAAGGAGGCCATGTCCAAGGTGGACATCGGCGGCCCCACCATGATCAGGGCGGCTGCCAAGAACCACGAGGGAGTCTGGGTCGTGGTCGATCCCGCGGACTACCCCTCGGTGATCGCGGCGGTGGACGGGGAAGGGGAGCGGGGCGCGCTCCGCCGCGCGCTGGCGGCCAAGGTGTTCCGCCACATCAGCGCGTACGACGCGGCCGTGGCGGCGTACCTGGAGGAGGGAGCAGGGGCCGACCCGCTTCCCGAAGACCTGTCGGTGGGACTGCGGCGCATCCAGACACTGCGCTACGGCGAGAACCCCGACCAGGCCGCCTCGTTCTACGGGTTCGGCGTGCCCACCGGGCT
>JBFYZE010000490.1:0-2593 GCA_041309665.1 Gemmatimonadales bacterium
GCGACGGGAAGACCCCGGCGTCCCGGAAGGGAACGGCCAGGGCTACGAGGAGAAGGAGCGCGGAGAGCTCCCGCACGGCAGGTCGGTTCCTTGTCGAAGGCTTCTCCGGGGCGCCGGACCGTCGGCCGGCACCCCGGAGTTCAGCCAATATAGCTCGCCTAGCGGTTCGCCTCGACGGCGATGACGATCTCCACGTCCTTGCCCACCACCGCGGTGGCGGCCCAGTTGCCCACGCCCACGCCGAAGTCACGGCGGTCCAGGGTGAGCTTCGCCTCGAAGGACGCCACCTGCTTGATGCCGCCGAACATCTGCTGCATCTCCGGGGCGAGGTCGGCGATGCCGAGGACCGTCACGGCGAGGTCCACCTGCCGGGTCTGGCCCTTGATGGTGAGCGCGCCCCGGACCAGGAGCTCGGTGTCGCTGACCTTGGTCACGCGCTCCGAGACGAAGGTGATATCCGGGTACTTCTCTGCCTCGAAGAAGTCCGGGGACTCGAGGTGGGCGTCGCGCCGCTCGTTGCTGGTGTTGATGGAGGCCACGGGAATCGTGACCCGCACCGAACTGTTCTCCGGCGTGGCCGGGTCGTAGGTGAGCTGGGCGTCGAACCGGTCGAACTGCCCCTTCACCGGCGTGAAGAAATGGCGCACACTGAACGTCACGCCGCTGTGGGAGTTGTCCACCTTCCAGGTGGCGTCCTGGACGGCGGCGACGGTGAGGGTGCTGAGGAGAACGGCGGCGCCGGCGATCAGATTCCTTGTCTTCATGTTCTTCCAGGGTTGTCGGTCCGAGGTGGGCCGGCGCGGGCGTCGGGTGCCTCCGGCTGCGAGCTGCAGATATCTTAATCTTGAAAGATTCATGCGTCAAGGGCGACTCGAATCGAGCCGCTCCCCGCCCCCTCAGCTCGCCAGCGCCTGCAGGATCAGCCCGCAGATCCACCCGGCGTACGTGCCCACCGCGTAGCCCAGGACCGCGAGCAGCACGCCGGCCGGGGCAAGGCTGGGGTGGAACGCCGACGCGATCACCGGCGCGGAGGCCGCCCCCCCGATGTTCGCCTGGCTCCCCACGCACACGTAGAAGAGGGGCGCTCTCACCAGCTTCGCCACGGTGAACAGGAGCGCGGCATGCACGGCCATCCAGATGCCGCCCACGGCGAAGAGCCCGGGGTTGGTGATCATGGCCGACACGTCCATCCCGAGGCCGATGGAGGCCACGAGGAGGTACAGCATCCCCGTCCCGATGCGGGACGCCCCCGCCCCCTCCAGCGTCTTCACCGGCGTGAAGGAAAGGCCCACGCCGATGGCGGTCGCGATGCAGACGACCCAGAAATACGTGTTGGTGAGGCTCAGCTGCTCGAGCCCGGGGGCGGTCCTCGCCAGCCAGGGCGCGATCCACCCGCCCAGCGCGTGCGCGAGCCCGGTGACGCCGAACCCCACCGCCATGATGAAGACCACGTCGCGGGTGGTCAGGTGCTTCGCATGCTGGTCGTGGAACGCCTCCACGCGCCGCCGGAGCTCGTCCATGGCCCGGGTGTCCGCCCCGGTCCTGGCGTCGATGGCAGGAGCCCGTCCCGCCAGGAACAGGAGCACCGCCATCCACACGCTCTGCACCAGAATGTCCACCGCCACAAGCTGGGAGAAGATGCGGTCGCTGGGCTCGAAGACCTCCTTCAGCGCCATCTGGTTCGCGGCGCCGCCGATCCAGCTCCCGGCGAGCGTGCTCATCCCACGCCAGACCGCGTCCGGGCCGACGCCGCCCACCGTGTCGGGGCTCACCGCCCCCACCACGAGGAGCGCCACCGGCCCACCCAGCACGACGCCCGCCGTCCCCGTGAGGAAGAGGAGGAGCGCC
Source organism: Gemmatimonadales bacterium (assembly GCA_041309665.1). GTDB lineage: Bacteria > Gemmatimonadota > Gemmatimonadetes > Longimicrobiales > Gaopeijiaceae > SZUA-318. The sequence continues at coordinate 1,849 of JBFYZE010000490.1, forward strand.
TTGTACCCCAGGCCGAGGATGGCCCTCAGGTCCACCGAGATGGTGAGCAGGACCAGGGTGGCGGGAAGCAGGTATCGCGAAGCGACGAAGTTGATCTGGGAGCGGGCCGGGTCAACGATGCCGAAGGCGCTCAGGAACGAGGGCAGGATGTAGCAGAGCAGGAGCCCCGGCACGTACTTGTAGAACTTCTTCCAGAACGGGTGCGGGCTCGCCTCGGTGTAGAAGACGAACCCGAGGATGAGGGCCAGGAGGCCCAGCACCACCGCGTCGTTCTGGACCAGCGCGTGGGACTCCACGCGCTCAGCCCGCGGTGGGCGCGCCGCTCAGCTGCGGCACCGCGCGCATGAGGATCTCCAGGCCGTGGTCGAGCGCCCGTCCCCCTGCCCGCGAGCCCCGGTACTTGCCCAGACGCACCACCACCAGCCCGTGGCTGGGGACCATGAGCGTCGTCTGCCCGCCCGCCCCGGAGAAGTAGGTGGCTTCCTTGGGGACGGGGTACCCGCCCCGTCCGTTGATCCACTGGAACGCGCCGCCGTAGACGGGGCGTCCGTCCGCCTCCCACGCCGGAGCCAGCGTGCGCGCGTACTCGACGTACCCCTCGGGGAGGAGCCGCTCGCCGTTCCACACCCCGTCCTGCAGGTAGAGGTTGGCCAGGCGCGCCCAGTCCCGGGCGGAGAGGTACTCGTAGCCCTGGGTGAGGAAGTTGCCGAAGGGGTCGGTCTCCATGACGGCGTCGCGGATCCCG
>JBFYZE010000491.1:0-3866 GCA_041309665.1 Gemmatimonadales bacterium
CACCGCCTCGGCGCCGTCTTCCCTGGGAACGCGCTCGCGGGCCTCTCGGTCGCGGCCCTCGCCCCGGCCCCGGCCACGCTCCCGCTCCCGCCTCGGCTCCCTCTCCTCGCCCTCCTCCTTGCGCGTGCGCGCACCCCGCGGGGGCCCGACCTCGTACTGGCCGTTGTCCAGCTTGTGGAGCCTGATCAGGCCCTTCGAGGAAGCCTCCGCGAGGAACTTGGAGAACTTGGAGTAGCCGTGTCCCCCCTCGTCGAAGGTGGGGTCGAGCTCCTGCATGACCTGCTTGAGGCGGTCGGAGCGCATGACGTCGTCGCGTTCCACCATGCGCGTGAGCGCTTCCTTGACCAGCACGAACGGGTCCTGGGAGCGCCCGGCGGCCTCGGTCGTCTTCCGCAGCCCGGTGAGGGTGGTGTACGAGTAGTACTCATCGCAGTTCTGCACGAGGATGTCGGAGGTGGACTCCTGGATACCCACGCCGATGACGTACTTGCCGTACTCCTTCAGCTTCAGCACGAGGCTGGAGAAGTCCGAGTCCCCGCTGAGCAGGATGAACGTGCCGATCTCGGGGCGCACGAACACCAACTCGACCGCGTCGATGGCCATGCGGATGTCCGTGGCGTTCTTCTTGTTGCTCCCATAGGCAGGAGCGAAGATCAGATCCACCGACGCCTCGGACAGAGGCACGATGTACTGGGGATACCGACGCCAGTCGGCGTACGCCCGCTGGACGCTGACCTTGCCCTTGATGACGTCGGAGGCCAGGAGCGTCTTCAGCTCCTTGGAGAGGTCGCTGCGCATCCCCATCGTGACGTTGTCGAAGTCGATGAGGAGCGCGGCGTGGGTGGATTCGTATGCCGCGAATCCGGCGCCCCCCTGCTGAGGGGCGCGATGGTACGGGTTCAACATTTCCTTGTTCTCGCTGACCGAATTGTCGTGGGCCGCGAGACCTCCCCACCGGGGCCACGTCCTTGGATCGCGGCCGGGTCGGGGAAGCCTGGGAACGTCCCTTCTGGACGCTGCGGCTGGCCGAAGCCCTACGCCGGCGGGCTCGCTGGCTCGCACATCTTCGCGAGCTCGATCCGGCGGACCTTACCTGTCCCGGTCCTCGGGAAGGAATCGAAGAAGCGAACCTGATCCGGGACCTTCGGCGCCGCGAGCTTCTCCCGGCACCAGTCCACGATCTCCTGGCTCGTCACGATCGCCCCTTCCACCGGGACGATGCAGGCGCAGTTGGCTTCACCGAGAAGCGGATCGGCGAGTCCCACCACCGCCGCCTCACGAACCGCCGGGTGCGCCTCAAGTCGAGACTCGACTTCCCGGGGGTACACGTTGAAACCAGCCCGAATGATAACCTCCTTGCGCCGTCCCACCAACTGGACCAACCCGCTTTCGTCCACCACCCCCAGGTCCCCTGTGAGGAGATAGCCATCGAGATCGAAGGCTGCGGCGGTCTCCCGGGGCTGGCGGTGATACCCCAGCATCACCCCCGGACCCTTGAGCGCGATCTCGCCCACCCTCCGCCGCGGAAGCGCCTCGCCGTCCCGCTCCAGGATCCTCACGTCGGTTCCCGGGAGCGGGCGCCCCACCGTCTGCTCCTGCTGTTCCGGCGTATCCTCCGGTCGGGTGACGCACACCGTGGACGACGTCTCGGTGAGGGAGTAGCCCACCAGCACCCTCGGGCAGAGCCACTCACGGATGTGCCGGACGAGGTCGGGGCTCACCGGCGCTCCCGCGGGCATGGCCAGGCGCAAGCTGGACACGTCCCGCGGCGCCGACTCCTGCTCGCGGAGCTCCGCGACGAACATGGTGGGCACGCCGTAGTGCACCGTGGCCCTGTGGCGCGCGACGAGGTCGAGCGTCGCGCCCGCGTCCGGCTCGTCCTCCACGATCAGCGCGGCGCCGGCCAGCGCCGTGGAGAGGACCCCCGGGGCCAGGCCGAAGACGTGGTAGAGCGCGCTCACGCCCACCACCCGATCGTCGGGGAGCAGGCCCAGGGCGTCCGCGGTGCCCGCCGCCACCGAGATCAGGTTGCGGTGGCTCAACTCCACTCCCTTGGGCTTCCCTGTGGTCCCCGACGTGTACAGGATGGCGAAGCAATCCGCCGCGGGGTCGACCTCCACCGCCGGGAAGTCCCTCCCCGCTCCTGCGGACAGCAGGTCTCCGTACTGGAAGATCCGGTCGTCGTACCAGAGGTCCTCGTCGCCGACGGTGACCAGGTACTGCAGCTCGGGAAGCCGAAGCTGCAGCTCCTCGAAGAGCTGGAGGAAGTCGATGCCGTACGCGCGCTCCACCGTGATGGCGCAGACCGCCTCCGAATGGCGGAGCATGTACTGGATCTCCGAGGCCGTCTCCCGCGGGTTCACCGGCACCACGATCCCGCCGAGCTTCGCCACCGCGAACAGAGACACCACGAACTCAGGACACGCGGGCAGGATGAGGGCCACGCGGTCGCCCCGCTCCACGCCCAGGTTGGCGAGGGATGCGGCGAGTGCGTCGGACCGGCTGTCCACCTCGGCGTACGTCACCGCACGGTCGCCCGAGACGAGGAAGACCCGTCCGGGATCGGTGGTGGCGCGGAGCGCCAGGGCCGACGCTACGTGGAAGCCGGAGAAGCGCTCGGTAAGCGCCATGCCATCTCCCTCAGGGAAACCGGGACGGAGCCGTGGGCCACGGAGCCGTAAGTATAGGGGGGCTCCCGTACGGCGTCACGCTCGCCTCGGGACATCCGCGAGGACCTTCTCCACCAGGTCCGCCGGCACCGCGTGGCTCCACCCCTCCCCCGGGGCGACCGCACCCACGGCGGCGAGGAGCACGAAGCGCACCTCACCGCGCCTGGTCTTCTTGTCCCCGGACAGGAGAGCCGCGACCTCACTCACGCCGCCAGCCGGCATGGGCACGCGCCCGAGTCCGAACCGGCTCAGCGCGTCCTGGATCCGCTGCGCCGTGCCCGCCTCGGTCACGCCGAGCCACTCCCCCAGCCTCGCCTCCAGGATCATGCCGGCGGCCACCGCGGTGCCGTGCCCCACCCGGTACGAGGACGCGGCCTCGAGCGCATGGCCCAGGGTATGGCCGAAGTTGAGCACCTGCCGCAGGCCGGCCTCCCGCTCGTCGGCGGATACGATGCCGGCCTTGAGCTCCACGGAGCGGTGCACGGCGGAGCAGATCGCCGCCGGATCTGCGGACAGGAGCGCGTCGGCGTCCGACTCGAGATCCGAGAAGTAGACCGCGTCGGCGATGGCCCCGTGCTTGACGGCTTCCGCCAAGCCCTCCGCCCGCTCCGGGACCGGGAGGGTGGCCACGGTCTCCGGATCGGCCACCACCAGCCGGGGCGGGTGGAACGCTCCAGCCAGGTTCTTCCCCGCCGGCAGGTCCACACCCGTCTTCCCGCCCACCGAGGCATCCACCATGGCCACCAGGCTGGTGGGCACCTGGACGAGCGGCACGCCCCGGAGGTAGGTGGCGGCCACGAAGCCCGCCAGGTCGCCGGTCACGCCACCGCCGATGGCCACCACGGTGCTGTCACGACCGAGGCCGGCGTCCAGCAGACGATCGGTGAGCGTCGCCCACCATTCGCGCGTCTTGTGCCTCTCCCCGGCAGGGAAGACGAAGAGGTCGGCCCGGGCGCCCGCGGCGCGACAGGCGGCCACGCCCTCCTCGCCGTAGAGCGGGGCCACGTTGCTGTCGGCCACCAGGGCATAGCGGTGCGCCGGGGCGTGGGCGGCGAGGAGCTCGGGGAGCCGCCTGCGCGCGCCGGGCTCGAGGAGCACCAGGTAGTCGCCTCCGAAGGATCGGACCCGGACCTCGGCCCCACGGCTCACGGCCGGAGCTCCGCGCGCACCCGCACGCCGGAGGGGAGGCCGACGCGG
>JBFYZE010000492.1:0-8817 GCA_041309665.1 Gemmatimonadales bacterium
ACGACGCTCTTCCGATCTGTGTTCAGCGTCGGCTACATGAAGGCCGACCCCGGGTACCCGCGCTACTTCGCGTACCTGAACCTGTTCGTCTTCTTCATGCTCCTGCTGGTCCTGGCGTCGAGCTACGCCCTCATGTTCGTGGGATGGGAGGGGGTGGGGCTCTGCTCCTACCTGCTCATCGGTTTCTGGTTCAGCGACCGCGAGAAGGCCGACGCGGGCAAGAAGGCGTTCATCGTCAACCGCATCGGCGACTTCGGGTTCCTGGTGGCGATGCTCATGCTCTTCGTCACCTTCGGCACCCTGGACTTCGCCCCCATCGCCCACGACGCCCGGTCTCTCCTCCCCTACGGCGGGGCCCTGGTGACGGCTATCACGCTCTTCTTCTTCCTCGGCGCCACCGGGAAGAGCGCGCAGATCCCCCTGTACATCTGGCTTCCCGACGCGATGGCGGGCCCGACGCCCGTCTCCGCCCTGATCCACGCCGCGACCATGGTGACGGCGGGCGTGTACCTGGTCGCCCGCTCCTCCGTGCTCTTCGCGCTCTCGCCGGTGGGGAGCGCCACGGTGGCCACGGTGGGGGTGCTCACCGCGCTCCTGGCTGCGACCATCGCGCTGAAGCAGAACGACATCAAGAAGGTCCTGGCCTACTCCACCGTGTCCCAGCTCGGGTACATGTTCGTGGGCGTCGGCGTGGGGGCCTACGCGGCCGGGATCTTCCACCTCATGACCCACGCCTTCTTCAAGGCGCTCCTCTTCCTCGGGTCCGGCGCGGTCATCCACGCCATGCACCACGCGTTGCACCACACGCACAGCCACGCCGACGCGCAGGACATGCGGAACATGGGTGGGCTGAAGCAGTTCATGCCCATCACGTGGGTGGTGATGTGGATCGCCACCCTGGCCATCGCGGGGATCTGGCCCTTCGCCGGGTTCTTCTCCAAGGACGAGATCATCTGGCAGATCGCGGCCTTCGGCGGCGCGGAGCACGCGCCCTTCCCGGGGCTGTACACGCTCATCTGGGTGCTGGCGCTGGTGACGGCCATGCTCACCGCGTTCTACATGACGCGCCTCATGGTCATGACCTTCCACGGCACGAACCGGACGGGCGCCCACGAGGCTCAGCACCTCCACGAGGTGCCTCCGGTCATGTGGGTGCCCTTGGCGGTCCTGGCCGTGCTCTCGGTGTTCGGCGGGTGGATCAACGTCCCGGTCGCACTCCAGGAGTCGTTCCTCGGCGGCATGGGCGCGCTTCCCATGAGCGACTGGCTCCACCACTTCCTGGAGCCCGTGACGGCGACCGCCCACGAGATCCAGGTCGCCAATCTGGGCGAGGTCTCGCACCACGCGCCCCTCGGGGGCGGTGAGGTGGCTTGGGCCCTCATCTCCACGGTCCTGGCGCTGGGCATCGTGCTGGCCTCGGCGCGCGTCGTGGGCGGCTGGAAGGTGAAGCCCGCCGCGGAGGACGCCGCGCCCACCGGCTTCGCCAAGGTGCTCTACGACAAGTGGTACGTGGACGAGATCTACGACGCCTTCGTAGTGCAGCCCCTGCTCCGGGTGTCCCGCTTCTGCTGGAAGATCGTGGACGCGGGCATCATCGACGGCACCGTCAACGCCGTGGGGTACCTGGCCCGCGGCTTCGGGTGGTTCGGCTCCCTGTTCCAGACGGGCACCGTGAACACCTACGCGTTCATCCTCACCCTCGGCGTCCTGGTCATCCTGGGCGCCGTGATCTTCTAGGAGGCCGGCCATGACTGCCATGCTCGAGTCGGTCGGCTACGCGGGCTGGGCGCTCCACGCGCTCATCTGGCTCCCCATCCTGGGGATGGGGCTCGTGCTCTGGATGGAGGAGGAGCGGGCCAAGTACGTCGCGCTCTGGCTGTCGGCGGGGGTGTTCGTGCTGAGCCTGGGGCTGTGGTGGGCGTTCGACCCCGCCTCCGGCGCCATGCAGATGGAGAGCTCCACCCCGTGGATCGCCGCCTGGGGCGTCGGCTACTCCCTGGGCTTGGACGGGATCAGCCTCTTCATGGTGCTCCTGACCACGTTCACCACGCCGCTCGCCATCCTCGGGTCGTTCAACTACATCAAGAAGAGGGAGCGGGCGTTCTACGCGCTCATGCTCCTTCTCGAGGCGGGCGTCGTCGGCGTGTTCGTCGCCACCGACCTCTTCCTCTTCTACGTGTTCTTCGAGCTCACCCTGGTCCCCATGTACTTCATCGTGGGGGTCTGGGGCGGTGAGCGCCGGATCTACGCGGCCATCAAGTTCTTCCTGTACACGGCCTTCGGCTCCCTGCTCATGCTCGTGGGCATCCTGTACCTGTTCTTCAAGGCCAAGACGCTCCTCGGCTTCCCCACCTTCGCCTACGCCGACCTGCTCCAGGTGCCCCTCACAGGGTCCGAGCAGCTCTGGCTCTTCGCGGCGTTCGCCCTGGCGTTCTCGGTGAAGGTCCCGGTGTTCCCCTTCCACACCTGGCTGCCGGACGCCCACGTCGAGGCGCCCACGCCCGGCTCGGTGGTGCTGGCGGCGGTGCTGCTGAAGATGGGGACGTACGGCTTCCTGCGCTTCCTGCTCCCGCTCTTCCCGGTGGCGGCGCAGCACCCCACCGTGGTGTCCATCATGATGGTCCTCGGCGTCATCGGGATCATCTATACCGCGTGGGTCGCTGCGGTGCAGCCGGACGCCAAGAAGCTGGTGGCCTACACCTCGGTGGCCCACATGGGGTTCGTGGTCCTGGGGATCTTCGCCCTGACCGTGAACGGCATCCAGGGCGGCCTGGTGGTCATGATCTCCCACGGCATCAGCACCGGGGCGCTGTTCCTCCTGCTCGGGATGATGTACGAGCGCCGCCACACGCGGGAGATCGCCGCGTTCGGCGGGATCGCCCGCGTCATGCCCTGGTTCGCGACGGCGTTCATGATCACCGCGCTGGCCTCCATCGGGGTGCCCGGGACCAGCGGGTTCATCGGGGAGTTCCTGGCGCTGCTGGGCGCTTATGAGACGCACCCGACGCTGGCCATCGTCGCGGCGAGCGGCGTGATCTTCGCGGCTTTCTACATGCTCCCCATGGTCCAGAAGGTCTTCTTCAACAAGCTGGAGAAGCCTGAGAGTCGGGAGATGAAGGACCTCTCGGGCCGCGAGCTGGCCATTCTCGCGCCCATGTGTGCGCTCATGATCCTCATCGGCTGGAACCCCACGCCCATCCTCAGCCGGATGGAGGCCAGCGTGCAGACGGTGCTGGAGCGCGTGCAAGGCGCGGCCCCGGCCGTCCCGGTCACGGAGACGGTGGTCACCCAGGCGACGCCGGGCACGGAGCCCCTGCGGACCACGCAACCCAACGACGCTGCCGGCGAGGATGCGCTCGCCGAGGACGACGAGTAGCCCTATGACGCTCGACTTCAGCAGCCAGCTCCACTTCGTGTGGGCGCTCCTTCCGGAGATCGCCCTCTGTGCCTGGGGGATGGGGGTCCTGGTGGCCGGCGTGTCCGGGCGGAACCGGCCGGACCGGAGTGGCGGCGCCGGAGACTCCGCGCACCGCTCCGGGACCAACCTGGGCTGGGCGGCCCTGGCGGGCATCCTGGTGGTTGCGGTCCTGAACGGGTGGCTGTACACGGTCCAGGAGGTGGGCAACACGTCCATGATCGCCGTGGACCGGTTCCGCCTCTTCGCGAACTGGGTCTTCCTCATCGCCGCGGCCCTGACCATCCTCATCTCCTTCTCCTACGTCGCCCGCCAGCGCCTCCAGATCGGCGAGTTCTACGGCCTGATCCTGCTGTCCACGGCGGGGATGATGTTCATGGCCGGAGCCAGGGACCTGATGGTTGTCTTCCTTGGCCTGGAGGTCATGTCCGTCGCTGTGTACGCCCTGACGGCGTTCAACCGCAGGGACCGCAAGTCAGCCGAGGCGGGGCTCAAGTACTTCCTGCTCGGGGCGTTCTCCACCGGCTTCTTCCTGTACGGGATCGCCCTGGTGTACGGCGCCACCGGGAGCACCAACGTCACGGCCATCGCGGCCAGCGTTTCGTCCGGGGCCGCCTCCGGTGGTCTGCTGGTGATGGCTGTGGCCCTGCTGGCGGTCGGCTTCGCCTTCAAGGTCTCGGCGGTGCCCTTCCACATGTGGACGCCGGACGTCTACGAGGGAGCCCCCGCGCCCGTGACCGCGTTCATGTCGGCGGGGGTGAAGACCGCCGCCTTCGTGGCCTTCATGCGGGTCTTCCTTGTGGCCTTCGACGGCGCCTACGACACCTGGTATCCCATCATGTGGTGGCTGGCCGCCATCACCATGGTGACCGCCAACCTCATCGCCCTGGTGCAGTCGAACGTGAAGCGCATGCTGGCCTACTCCAGCATCGCGCACGCCGGCTACCTCCTCGTGGCCCTCACCGCGGCCAACGGGACCGCGGCGGCGGGGATGCTCTTCTACCTCCTGGTCTACACGCTGATGAACATCGGCGCCTTCGCCATCGTCATCACGGTGGCCCGTCAGGGGGAGGAGCGCCTCCAGATCGAGGACTACTCGGGGTTCGGATGGTCCCAGCCCGCCCTCGGCGTCCTGCTCACCATCTTCCTGCTCTCACTGGCGGGCTTCCCCGGCACGGGCGGCTTCATGGGGAAGATCTTCCTCCTCCAGGGCGCGATGGACTCGGAGCTGTGGACCCTCTCCGTCATTCTGGTCCTGACCACCCTGGCGTCGTACTGGTACTACCTGCGCGTGGCGTGGTTCATGTGGATGCGGGAGCCTCTCTCCGAGGGCCAGCACCTGCAGGCCGTCGCGCCGCTCCCCCTGCGGATCGCCCTGGTCGCCAGCGTGGCGCTCATCCTCCTCCTCGGGATCGTCCCGGCGCCCGCCCTGGCGTTCGCACGCGCCTCCATCCAGGGGCTCGGCTTCGTGGGGGCGGGGATCGTCGGACTCGCCCCCTGAGGCAAGCCGGAGCCCCGTGCCCCGCCCGGCCCCGGCCTCCGGGAAGAAACCGTGTGGACCCCGCGTTGACCCGTCGGCGCGGGGTCCTCTAGCTTGATCGGAGACCCTGCGTGCCTCCGACCCCCAAGGCCATCATGACGCCCCCCAAGCATATCTTCCGCCAGTACGACATCCGCGGCATCGTGGGTCAGGACCTGGACGCCGGCATCGCCGAGGACGTGGGACGCGCGTTCGGAAGCCACGCGCGCGAGGCCACCGGTCTCACGAAGCCCCGGGTGGCGGTGGGGTACGACAACCGCCTCACTTCGCCCGAGCTGGCTGCGGGGCTCATCCGCGGCCTGTGCGCGTCCGGTGCGGACGTGCTCAGCGTGGGGTGCGTGCCCACCCCGGTGTTGTACTGGTCCGAGGCCACCTTCGGGACGGACGCTTCCGTCCAGATCACCGGGTCCCACAACCCCCCGGAATGGAACGGGATCAAGATGACCGTCCGCCGGGCATCGCTCTACGGGGACGCCATCCTGGACCTCCATCGGCGCATCGTGGCGGCCGACTTCACCACCGGGCAGGGCTCGGTCCACGCCGAGGAGGTGCTGGACCGCTACGTGGCCGACGTGGCCGGACGCTTCCGGTTGGCCCGGCCGGTGAAGGTCGCCGTGGACGCGGGCAACGGGACCGGGGCGCTCATCGCCGAGAAGCTCATGACGGCGTTGGGCGCGGATGTGACGCCTCTCTTCTGTGATTCGGACGGCACCTTCCCCAACCACCACCCCGACCCGACGGTGGACCACAACCTCGAGGACCTCATCGCCGCGGTGAGGAAGGGGGGGCTGGAGCTGGGCGTGGCCTTCGACGGGGACGCCGACCGGATCGGGGCCGTGGACGAGCACGGCACCATCGTGCGCGGGGACATCCTGCTCCTGCTCTACGGCCTGGACCTTCTGAAGAAGCGCGGTCCCGGACAGAAGCTCGTCTTCGACGTGAAGTGCTCCCAGGCCCTGCCCGAGGTGTACGCGGCCGCCGGCGGCGAGCCCATCATGGCCCCCACCGGGCACTCCCTGATCAAGAAGCGCATGAAGGAGACGGGCGCGCTGCTGGCGGGGGAGCTGTCCGGGCACATCATGATCGCGGACGACTACTTCGGGTTCGACGACGCGCTGTACGACGCCTGCCGGCTGGTGGACCTCGTCGCGCGGAGCGACAAGTCCCTCTCGGAGCAGGTCGCCGCGTTCCCGGCATACGTGTCCACTCCGGAGATCCGCGTGGACGTGACCGAAGAGCAGAAGTGGTCCGTCGTGTCCGCGGCCGTCGCCCACTTCAGGGCCCGCTACGACGTCATCGACGTGGATGGCGTGCGCGTCCTCTTCGGGGACGGGTGGGCGCTCCTCAGGGCGTCGAACACCCAGCCGGTGATCGTGGCACGCTTCGAAGCCCGCACCGCCGCCCGCTTGGCCGAGATCCGGGGAGAGGTGGAGAGCTGGCTCAGGTCCCAGGGGGTCACGCCGTAGTGGCGCGTTCCCGGCCGGCTCCGTCCGCCCGCACGCCATGAGGCGCCTCCGCGGGCCGCTGCGCGGCGGCCGGCTCGTCGTGGTGGGGCTGGTGGGCCTGGGGCTCGTCGTCGCCCTGGCGCGCATCGGCGTCACCGTCTACACGGAGATCCTCTGGCACGTCGAGTCCGGGTACGCCGGCACGTTCTACACGCGCGTCGCCTGGCAGTGGGGTGCGCGCGTGCTGGCAGGCCTGGCGGTGGGCGCCCTCGTGTTCGCGAACCTGAGGATCGTGGCGCGGACGCTGGCAGGGATCCAGATCAAGCGCCGTTTCGGGAACCTCGAGATCTCCGAGCAGCTCCCGGCGAGCTATGTGCTGTGGACCATGCTGGGCGCCGCGGTGCTGATGGGAGCGTGGTTCGGCGCCGCCGTCCCCGCCTCCATGGGCCTCCAGGCCCTCATGCTGCTCCACGGCGAGCCATGGGGGCTGACCGAGCCGTTTCTCGGCCGTGACGTGGGGTTCTACGTCTTCTGGGTCCCCGTGCTGGGGAGCGCCATCACGTTCGGCCTCGTGGTAACCTTCCTTCTCGTCAGCCTGGCCTTGGCCGGGTACACGGCCACCGGCGCGCTCCGCCTGAGCAGGGGGCGGCTGATGGCGCAGGAGCTGGCCCGGGTGCACCTGGGCGTTCTGCTCGGGCTCTTCTTCATCCTGCTGGGCACCCGGCTCTGGCTCGCTCGCTTCCTGATCCTCATGGACGGAACCTCGGGGGTCCAGGGGATCTTCGGCTTCACCGACGCCCAGGCCCGGCTCCCCGGGATGCAGACGCTCCTGGTCCTGTGCAGCGCGGCGGGCGTGACCATCGCCTGGGCGGCCTGGAAGAACCGCGGTCCGCTCCTGGTCGGGTCGGCCCTCACCGCGGTGCTCGCCGCCCTCGTCATCGGACAGATCTACCCGGCCGTGGTGCAACGCTTCCAGGTCGAGCCCAACGAGTTGGAGCGGGAGACGCCCTACATCGAGGAGAACCTCGCCTTCACCCGCACCGGGTTCGGCCTGGATGCACTCCAGCGCGAGCGCTTCGTCTACGAGGGGTCGGAGCCCGTCGCCTGGGCGGAAGCGGCGGCCGAGTTCGCCGGCCTCCCGGTGTGGAACGCCAGCTCCCTGCTCGCCACCTTCCGGCAGGTGGAGGCGCGCTTCCCGTACTACGATTTCGCCCACGTGACCATCCACCGCTACCCGGTGCCGGCGGGGGACGAGGTGGTGGCGCTCTCGGTGCGGGAGGTCGACCCTGCGGGGATCCAGGACCCCAACTGGCAGAATCTCCACCTCCGGGAGCGGTACGTGGCCGGGATGGGAGCGGTGGCCAGCCGGGCAGCGGAGCGCACGCCCGAGGGGCGGCCCACGATGCTCCTCTCCGGGCTTCCTCCCGTGGCGGCGGGGGAGGGCCCGCTCCAGGGCCAGCTCACCATGGAGCGGCCGCAGGTCTTCTACGGCGTGCGCCCCCAGTTGCACGCAGTGGTCAAGCCCGGGCCGGACCAGTTCCTGGCCCCGGATGGGACGGAGGGCCGCCCGGGGGTGGACTTCCCGGAGGGGATCCGCCTCTCCTCGGGGCTCCGGACCGCGGCCCTGGCATGGCGCTTCAGGGACGCCAACCTGCTCTTCTCCGGCGAGGTGAGCCGCGACAGCCGCTTCGTCTATCGCAGGCAGGTGGTGGAGCGGGCCCGGGCCATCGCGCCCTTCCTGCGCTACCCGGAGACACCTTTCCCGGTGCTGGCGGAGGGCCGGGTGATCTGGGTCCTCGAAGGCTTCACCGGGACGCGGGCCTTCCCCCTGTCGTCCGCCCACGACCTCCCGCTGCTGCGCTCGGTGACCTGGACCCGCAACAGCGTGAAGGTCACCGTGGACGCCGTGACCGGGCACGTGGACTTCTACCGCATGCCCATCCCCGATCCGCTGGCCGACGTGTACCAGAGGGCGTTCCCCGGGCTCTTCAAGCCCCTCGAGGCTATGCCCGACGGGGTCCGGCGCCACCTCCGCTACTCGCGGGAGCTGTTCGCGCTCCAGGCCCAGGTCCTCCTCCAGTACCACCAGGAGACCGCCCAGGCCTTCCACGGGCAGCAGGACGTCTGGGCGCACCCCAACGAGCTGGCGGAGGGGACCACCCCGGTCCCGTACCGGCCCGAGTACGGGATGCGGAAGCTCCCGGGGGAGGAGCGGCCCCGGTTCAGCCTGACCACGGCCTTCGTGCCGGCGGGACGGCAGAACCTCACGGGCCTCCTGGTGGGGCGCACCGGGGAGGCGGGCGAGCCCGAGCTCGTGCTCCTCGACGTTGCGGTGGAGGACCAGGCCCCCGGACCGCGGCAGGTCGAAGCCCTGGTGGAGCAGGACCCCGACATCTCCCAGCAGTTCTCCCTGTGGA
>JBFYZE010000493.1:0-24029 GCA_041309665.1 Gemmatimonadales bacterium
CGGGAGGCGGCGGCAGTGAGGGACCGGGCAGGGGGCTTCTCCATCCAGGACGTCCTCGCGGGCGCGAGCGTGGCGCTCGTGCTCATCCCCCAGTCGGTGGCGTACGCCGAGCTGGCCGGCCTCCCTGCCTACGTGGGGCTCTACGCCGGGGCGGTCCCTCCCATCGCGGCGGCCCTCTTCGCCTCGTCGCCCTACCTCCAGACCGGACCGGGGGCGCCCACGGCGCTCCTGACCCTGGGAGCGCTTCTACCCCTCGCGGCCCGGGGGACGCCGGACTACATCGCCATGGCGGCGCTCCTGGCGCTCATCGTGGGGGTGGTCCGCCTCCTGGTGGGCGTGCTGAAGGCGGGCGGGATCGCCTTCCTCCTGTCCCAGCCGGTGCTCATGGCCTTCACCACCGGCGCAGCGGCGCTCATCGTCGCGTCCCAGATCCCCGGGGCACTTGGCGTCACGGGGATTCCGGTGGGGGGGGTGCTCTCCCAGGCCGCGTGGGCCGTGGGACATCCCGGAGCGTGGGAGGGCAGCTCGCTGGTCCTGGCCCTGGGCACCGTGCTCGTGGTGCTGGGCGCGCGCCGCATCCACCCCCTCTTGCCCGGCGTCCTCCTGGCGGCGGTGGCGGGGATCGGGTGGTCGGTGCTCACCGGCTACGCCGGCCCCGTGGTGGGCGAGGTGCCCCGGGGGCTCCCCCACCTGTCGCTGGCGTTCCCCTGGCGCGCCCTCCCGGCGCTCGTGGTCCCGGGCGTGGTCATCGCGCTGGTGGGGTTCGCCGAGGCCACGTCCATCGCGAGGACCTTCGCCGCCCAGGACCGCGCGCCCTGGGACCCGGACCGGGAATTCGTCGGCCAGGGGCTGGCCAACGTGGCGTCGGCGGTGACGGGCGGGTTCCCGGTGGGCGGGTCCTTCGGCCGGAGCACGGTGGCCCGCCTCAGCGGCGCCCGGACCCGGTGGAGCGGCGCGGTGGCGGGCGTCCTGGGGCTGGCCTTCCTCCCCTTCGCGTGGGTCCTGGCCCCCCTCCCCCGGGCGGTGCTGGCGGCCATCGTCATCGCCGCCGTGTCGTCGCTCGTGAAGGTCCGGCCGCTCCTGCGGCTCTGGCGCCAGTCCCGGCCCCAGGCGCTGGTGGCCTACACGACGGTGGCGCTCGCCCTCCTCCTCGCGCCCCGCATCGACCAGGCGGTGCTGGTGGGCGTGGTGCTCTCCCTCTCCGTCCACGCCTGGCGCGAGATGAGGCCGCGGGTGGAGACGTGGACCGAGGGCGACGTCCTCCACGTGCGCCCGGAGGGCGTGCTCTGGTACGGCTCGGCCCACGTGGTGGAGCACGCGCTCATGGACATCCTGGGCAAGGACGACCGGCCCACGCGGGTGGCGCTGCACCTGGGCGCGCTGGGGCGCATCGACCTCAGCGGGGCCATCGGCCTCCAGCAGCTCATGGGCACCGCCCAGCTCGCCGGGGTCACGGTGCAGCTCGTGGACGTCCCCGCCCACGCCGAGCGCATCCTGAAGAGCGTGCTGGCGTGGGAGGGCGCGCCGGGAGGCCCCGCGGCGGACAGGTGAGGCCGGCGCGAGCCCTGGCCTCCCCCTTGCAACAGGTGACTACTTGTGACCACCTTCTTTGCCATGAAGGCCGTGGGCGTCAAGGAGCTGAAGGCCCGACTCTCCGAGTACCTCCGCTACGTGCGGGCCGGCGAGCCGGTCCTGATAACCGACCGGGGCGAGGTCGTGGCCGAGCTGCGCCCGACGGCCGCCACCTACGCCGCGCCGGGGCCCGATCCCGAGATCGAGGCGCTCGTGGCGGAGGGTGAGGTCGCTTCGCCTGCGTTTGCCAAGGAAGGCTGGATCTGGAGCGCCGAGGGCCGGGGCCTCCCCACCGGAAGCGCTGCCGCCCTCCTCTCGACGCTGCGCGAGGAGCGGTAGCGGTGCCCTCCCTCTACCTGGATACCTCCGTGGTGTTGGCCGCCGTCCTCGAGCAGGGTGTGAGCGAGGATCTGGCTCAGCGCATCGCGTCGGCGCATCGCCTGGTGACGTCCCGGCTCTCGCTCGTGGAGACGGCACGCGCCTTCCTCCGGTTGCGGCTGGACGGAACGCTGGGCGACAAGGCCCTGGCCGACGCGGCCAGGGAAGCGGACGCGTTGTGGGCCCGATGCCACATCTGGGAGCTGACGCCTTCGATCTGCGCAAGCGCCGCCACCATCGCGCCCCACCACCGGCTCCGCACCCTCGACGCGCTCCACCTGGCAACCTGGCTGGCCGCCCGGCGGCGCCTCGGCGACGTGGAGCTGGTGACGACGGACAGAAGACTGGAGGAGGCGGCCGGCCGGTAGCCGGGAACCCTACCGTCCCGCCAACGCCTTCCTGACGATGTCGTCGGCGGACGCCCCCGACGCGCCCGCCTCCAGCGCCTGGCGCACCGCGTGGTCGGCGTCGGAGAAGGAGAACCCGAGGGCGACGAGGGCCTTCACCGCCTCCTGGGCGCCGGCACCGCCGGGCGCCGCCCCGGCGCCGGGGATGGCCACCGCCAGGTCGGCCACCTTGTCGGCGAGCTCGAGGACCAGCTTCTCGGCCTTCTTCCGGCCGATCCCGCTGATCTGCGTGAGCGCGCCCAGGTCCTTCTCCACGATGGCGCGGGCCAGGCGGTCCGCGCGGTACGTGCTCATCATCTGCATGGCGAGCTTGGGGCCCACGCCCGAGGCGGTGATGAGGCGCTGGAAGAGCGCGCGCTCGTGGGCGTCGATGAACCCGTAGAGCGCCGCCGACGTCTCGGTCACGACCTGGGCGGTGCGGAGCTCCACCGGGTTCCCCGCCGAAGGGAGGCGCTCGAGGACCGTGAGCGGCACCTCCACCTCGTAGACCACGCCCCCGTCGGTCTCCACTTCCACGGCGGAGGGGTCGCGGGTGACCAGGATGCCCTTCAGGCGGGAGATCATGGTGCGGTCCTCACTTCGGGAAGCTCCCCACCAGGCAGTGGCAGAGCGCCGCCGCCACCCCGTCGGAGGCATCGAGGGGCGAGGGCGCTTCCTTGAGCCGGAGCTGTTGCTTCACCATGAAGGCGACCTGTTCCTTGGTGGCGCCGCCGGTGCCGACGACGGCCTTCTTGATCTCCCGGGGAGCGTACTCCGCGATCGGCACGCCGCGCAGCGCCCCCGCCAGCAGGATCGCTCCCCGGGCGTGACCCAGGGTGAGGGCGCTGTGCACGTTCTTCCCCTGGAAGACGTCCTCCACCGACATGGCGTACGGGCGGTGCCGCTCCAGGAGCGCGTCCACCTCCAGATAGATCTCGCGGATCCGCTCCGCCAGGGGGGTGCCCGGGGACGTGCGCACCACGCCGCACTCCACCAGCGAAACGGCGCCGACGCCCCTGCGGGCGACGACGCCGTATCCGGTCACCGCGGTGCCCGGGTCGATGCCCAGGACCAGGACCGCCTCGCGGCCCGGGGCGGACACTACATCGCCTCGGCCAGCGCGGCCTCGTCTATGTCCGCGTTGGAGTGCACCTTCTGCACGTCGTCGAGGTCCTCGAGGGCCTCGATGAGCCTCATGAGCTTGTGGGCGTCGGAGCCCGCGATGGCGACCTCGTTCTTGGCGATCCAGGCCAGCTCCGCCGACGACACGGGGATCCCCTTCTTCTTGATCCCTTCCTGCACGGCGTTGAAGTCGGTGAACGAGCACGTCACGAAGAACTCGTCGCCGCCCCGGGACACGTCCTCGGCGCCGGCGTCGAGGGCCGCCTCGAAGAGGGCGTCCTCCGTGGTCGAGGCGGCCGCCACCACGACCTGCCCCTTCCGCTCGAACTGCCACGCCACGGAGCCGGAGGTGCCCAGGGAGCCGAAGTTCCGGCTCATGGCGTGGCGGAGGTCCGAGACGGTGCGGTTGGGGTTGTCCGTGAGCGTCTCGATGTAGAGCGCCACCCCGGCGGGACCGTACCCCTCGTAGGTGATCTCCTCGTAGCTCACGCCCTCGAGCTCACCCGTGCCCTTCTTGATGGCCCGCTCGATGTTCTCGGCGGGCATGTTCGCTGCCTTGGCGACGTCCACCGCCAGGCGAAGCCGCGGGTTGAAATCAACAGCGCCGCCGCCCTGGCGGGCGGCGACGGTGATCTCGCGGATGAGCTTGGTGAAGATGGCGCCTCGCTTGGCGTCGATCCCCGCCTTCTTCCGCTTGATCGTCGACCACTTGCTATGACCGGACACGTTTCCCTCCAGGGTCCATCCCGGGTGCGGCGGGAAAGGTAAGGACGGGGGGGCGGGGTTATCAATCCGCCGAGGGCCCCGGGGGCCTCAGTGCGGCCCCGCCGACCCGGGCGAGCGCGCCGAGCCTCTGACCACGTCCACGCGGAGCTCCGCCCAGCCGTCGAGTTGATAGTAGCGCACGCGCAGGTCGTGGCGCCCGGGAGCGAGGGGGGCGTAGTCCACCTCCGAGCCGTGGGGGTCGAGGCGGTCCACCACGAGCTCGCCATCCACCCAGACACGCACGCCGTCGTCGGAGATGGTGCGCAGGGAATACTCGCCGGCGGGAAGCGTGACCGACGCGGTGGCCTCCAGCCCCCAACGCTCCTCGGGAATCCCCGGGATGGAGGGACGGTACCACATGTAGTCGAGGCGATCCTCGCGCCGCTCCAGCGCCGGCGGGCGCGAGAAGAGGGCGTCGAAGGCCGCCGGGTCCACGGCGGGGTCGCGGGCCGCGTCGGTCCAGGTCACCACGCGCACGTCCCAGGGGCCGGCCGGCTCGAAGCGCTCGTAAGCGAAGAGCACGGACGTGCCCGGCCCGGCCATCTCACCCCGGGGGGACACGGTGGGAGCGCCGATGTACTCCAGATCCACCCCCCAATCCCCCACCGACCCCGCCCCCGGCGTCACCACGAGCGTGTCGCCGGTGGCGCCCGACTCGGCGGAGAGCGCCTCCACGCCCCGGCGCGCGTGCACGCGCCAGTCGCCCTCCGGGCCGAGGACGGCGAGGCGGACGCGGGCGCGGGCCGTGTCCACGGGCCAGAGCTTCGGCGAGAGGCCGTCCCAGGGGCCCCACTCGTCCACGACGATGGCCGAGCGCGGAAGCCGGGCCCGCGGCGAGCGCGGGATGGGGAGCGGGAGCCCGCCGACCCCGGCGAGGCCGGGCAGGCCCTCGAGCCCCGGGAGCGACGCGGCCAACGAGTCGAAGGCCGCGCCCAGGAGGTCACGGGGGTCGCACGCCTCGGCCGGCGGCGCAGGCTCGACCACGTTTCCCTCGAAGACCGCCCCCTCGCTCCGCTCCAGCTTCCAGGGCTCCTTCACGCTGGCAAGCAGGTTATCCGCGATCAGGTGGTCCCGGGAGCGCACGTCGCGCTTCCGGGCGTAGGCCCAGTCCGGGGGCTGGGAGGGACGGGCCCAGAGCTGGATCCCCAGGGAGTCGCCGTCGAAGCGGTTGGCCACGATCCGGTTGTCCTGGCCGTGCTCGATGGCGATGCCGACGGTGTTGCCGCCGATGCAGTTCCCGCGGATCTCGGTCTCGTAGCTGTACCCTCCCCAGACGCCGTAGCGTGAGCCGCCGAGGACGTTCCCCAGCACGCGGTTCCGGCTGAAGGTGAGCTCGGCGGCGTTCGTGGGGGAAAAGCTGAAGTCGTTCACGAAGAAGACGTTGTCGTTGGAGCCCCCCTCCCCCGTGTCCATGGTGGATTGCCCGGCCCACAGGAAGAGTCCGTCGCCGGAGTGGGTGGCCGAGTTGTACGCCACCACGTTCCAGGAGCTCTGCTCGTAGAGGAGGAGCCCCGCCGAATCCTGCCCCCGGTTGTAGAAGCCGTGGCTGTAGCCGCGCACGTCGTAGTCCAGGCGATTGCGGACGATGACGTTGTGGGTGGAGCGGTACAGCCCGATCCCCAGCCCCGAGTTGTAGGAGAAGTCGTTGCTCCGGACGGTGACCGAGTCGGTGCGGGTCATGAGGAGCCCGTTCATCCCCTGCACCGCCCGGTTCCCGGCGATCTCGCCGCCGTGCACGTCCTCCAGGTAGACGGCAGCGCCGAAGCGCATCCACTCACGGTTCTCGTTGTTGTGGAACGAGAGCCAGTCCACGAGGCTCTCGTGCCCCACCTGGCTGAAGAGGCGGGGCTTCCACCCGTAGCTCAGGTCGTTCCCGTGGAGCGCGAGCCCCCGGGTGCCGCGGGCCAGGACGCCGAAGCGGTACCCGTAGAGCGTCCCTCCGCGCACGATGACGTTCGCGCCCCCGTCCACGAAGACCGCGACGCCCCGCGCCTGGTCGGGGTCGTCCCGGGGAGAGAGGCCCTCGAGGCGGACGCCGGTGAGATCCAGCGTCAGGTTCTCGCCCCGGACCACGATGAGCGCGGAGTCGGTGAGCGCCGGGTCCGTGCGCGCCGGCTCCGGGGACCCGCGCCCCGGCACCCGGTACGTACCCGGCGCGACGCGCGTGTCGGCGGTGACCACCATCCCGGGGGTGAAGGGGACGGGGGATTGAGCGGCGAGGGCGCCGGGGAGGGCCAGCGCAGCCGCGGCCGCGACAGCGAGGGTGAGCGCTGTGGCCGGCGCGGGGACGACGGCCGGTCGCGAGGGTGGGGGCATGGCCGTCCTCCCGGGGCGATCAGGGCTTGCGGTAGGCCACGTAGATGTCCGCCTCACGCATGGTCCCGCCCGCGTAGAAGTGGTGTACGAAGTAGAGGTTTCCCTGGGCGTCCAGGGTGGGCTCACCGGCGAACCGGGAGACCACCAGCTCCGGGGCCTGCCACGCCCCCGCCACCTTGCGGGAACGGAGGACGGCGGGCGTGCCCTGGTAGGTGCGGGTGATCCAGAGCTCGCTGCCGTCCGCCGTGACGAAGGGGCGCGTCTCGTCGGCAGCGGTGTTGACCGCCGCCACGTTCAGGGGCTCGGCCCACGTGCCGCCGCTCCGCTGGGACACCCAGATGTCCTCGCCTCCAGCGCCCCCGGGGCGGGCAGAGCCGTAGTAGAGGGCGTCCCCGTGGATGTGCAGCTCGCCGACCTGGTGAGCGGCCGGAAACGTGAGGGACTCCCAATCGGTCCAGCTCCCGGCCGTCCGCACCGCCCGGAACCAGCTCACACCGGAGTGTCCCTCCCGGGCCGAGCAGAAGACCATCTCGTCGCCGGCCACGAAGGGACACCCGTTGAGGGCCAGGGTGCCCGGTGACTGGAGCCACACCAGCGTGGGCTCCTGCCAGCCCCCGCCTCCGCGCCGCGACACCCAGACCCCGTTCACCGGGTCACGGATCTGGATGGAAGGGTCCTGACGGACGTCGGCGGCGAAGAAGAAGTACAGCTCGTCGCCCCCCGCGGGGATGAACGGCGAATCCTCCGCCCCCGCGGTGCTGATCACGGGGAGCGGCACCGGCTCGGCGAAGTCCGCCGAGTGCAGGACGGGCGGGTGCTCGTCGTTCGAGGGGGTCCCCTTCACGGCGTCCCGGGGGATGATCGCGTGACGGTCCACCTCGGGGTAGGGATCGTCCCCGGGGGCGCCGGGGTCGGAGGCACAGGCCGGAGCGGCCAGGAGGATCAACGCCGTCAGGACGGGAGCGGGGTGGGCCACGGCGGGGTCCATGCGCGGTGGGGAACGGAAGGCACCAGTTCCATTATCCTCCCCGGGCCGTCATTGCAGCAAGGACGCAGTGTGCGTTCATTGTCCTGCACGGAGTGACAACCCGCACAGCCAACCCCGGTCCTCGGGCCGACGCACACGCCATGCCCCACCACCACCTTCCCCTCCTCGCCGCCCTGGCCTTCTTCGCCGCCTGCGCCCCCGACACCCCCGCCCCCACCGCTACGACTCCACCGCTGCGCACCGGCGCACAGGTTCTCGCCGACGGCGGGTTCGAGCAGCTGAAGGGCAAGCGCGTGGGGCTCATCGCCAACCACACCTCGATGGTGGGGGAGCGCCACCTGGCCGACCTCCTCCACGAGGCGGAGGGAGTCCAGCTCCAGCGGCTCTTCGCGCCGGAGCACGGGATCCGGGGGAGCGCCGACGCAGGAGCCGTGATCGCCACCGAGACCGACTCCGCCACCGGGCTCGTCGTCCACTCCCTCCACGGGGACACGCTCAGGCCCACCCCGGAGATGCTGGCGGAGCTGGACGTCCTGGCCTTCGACCTCCAGGACGTGGGGACGCGCTTCTACACGTACATCAGCACGCTCGGGCTGGCCATGCAGGCCGCCGCCGAGGCCGGGGTCGCGTTCATGGTCCTGGACCGGCCCAACCCGCTGGGCGGGAACCTGGTGGAAGGGTTCACCCTGGAGATGGAGAACCAGTCGTTCATCGGAATGTACCCGATCCCCGCCACCCACGGGATGACGGTGGGCGAGGTGGCCCGGATGCTGAAGGGCGAGCGCATGCTCGAGGGGCTCGACTCGCTGGAGCTGGTGGTGGTGGAGATGGAGGGGTGGCGCCGGGACATGATGTGGCCCGAGACCGGACTCCCGTGGATCCCTCCGAGCCCCAACATCCCCGACTTCGAGACGGCGGTGATCTACCCCGGGGCCTGCTTCTTCGGGAGCGTGGAGGGGAACGAGGGGCGCGGCACCGAGCACCCGTTCATCCAGCAGGGGACGGTGTGGGGGGACGGCGAGGCGCTGGCCGCCGAGCTCACCGCCCGCGCGCTCCCCGGCCTCCGCTTCGAGCCGCTCACCTACACCCCGCGCAGCATCCCCGGGATGTCCACCAACCCGCGGCTGAAGGACCAGGAGGTCCACGGGATCCGCCACGTGGTCACGGACCCGCGCGCCGTGCGGCCGGTGGAGGCGGGCGTGCACGTGCTGCACGCGTTCTGGCACCAGGCGCCGGACACCCTGAAGGCGACGTTCTTCGTGGACCGCCCCTTCAGGAACGTCACCGGCACGGCCAAGCTGTACCGGATGATCATGGACGAACGCACGCCCGAGGAGATCGTGGCCGCGTGG
Organism: Gemmatimonadales bacterium; assembly: GCA_041309665.1. Taxonomy (GTDB): domain Bacteria; phylum Gemmatimonadota; class Gemmatimonadetes; order Longimicrobiales; family Gaopeijiaceae; genus SZUA-318. The sequence continues at coordinate 8,880 of JBFYZE010000493.1, forward strand.
CAGCCGGACGTGGCCGCGTTCCTGGAGAAGCGGAAGGAGTACCTCCTCTACCCCTAGCAGGTCGCCGAAAAGGGGGGCACCCCGCGTCGAGAGCGCCACTTCCTCGGCTAGCTCGCGCCTCCGAAGAACTCGTCGGCGCGCCGCTTCAGCGTCAGCGCTCCCTCGTGGTCCGGATCGAGTGCCAGCGCCCGGGCCGCCATCTCCCGGGCCATCCCGAACTGGGCGGTGACGTAGTAGGCCGAGCCCAGGTTGGTGATGCGCTCCACGTCCCTCGGGCTGTCCTGCACCTCCCGCTCCAGGCCGGGGATCTCCCCCAGGGCCCGCAGCGCGAGCTGCACCCTCTGGTCCTCCGGCGCGATGAGCAGCGCGTCACCGAGGGCGCCCCGGGCTCCCTCCGCATCCCCCGCCGAGGCCCGGATCCCCGCCAGCATGCGGAGCGCGTCGGGGGTGGGCCGGCGGCGCCCGGCCTCCAGCAGGAGCCGCTCCGCCAGCGGCACGTCGCCCAGCGCCAGCGCCGACGCCCCTCCCTGCACCAGCGGATCGGGTGAGAACGCCAGCTCCTGCGCCAGCACCAGGTCCACGTGGAGCGCATCCTCGAGCCTGCCGGCCCTCCGGTACTCGTTCCTCAGCGCGATCTGCGCGTCGATCCAGTTGACGCGCCCGGCGACGAACGCCAGGGCGATGCCCTCCTCCGCACCGCGGGGCTCCGGGAACGCCGGCGGGGTCCCCTGGCTGTCGGCGCGGAAGGGGAAGCCGGCCATGAGGCGCTCGACGATGCGCGTCCCGGCGATGGAGTCCAGCGCCGTGACCGGCACCCGGGACCTGGCTTCCTCCGCCGGCACGTGCCGGGCTCCCGGGCCGAGGAGCCCGCCGGCCACGAGCGCCTCGTAGAACGCGTCGGCGATGAGGAACTGCCCGGTGATGTTCGGGTGGACGTGCTCGAGGATGAGGCTCTCGCCGATGATCCCCTGCGGGGACGCGTCGGCGAAGCGCCGCTGCACGTCCACCACCGTGGCGCCCGCCCTGGCCGCCTCTTCCCTGATCACCTCGTTCACGGCCTCCGGCGCACGGAACGGGAGCCCGTCCCGGTCCTTGGCCGCCAGGTAGGCCTGGCGCGCCCGATCGTGCTCCCCGCTCCGGTCGAGGAGCTGGGCCAGCGCGAAGTGGGCATCCGCCGCGTCGGGGAGGCGCGCCACCCCCTCCTGCAGCGCGCCGACGGCGCCCGCCGTGTCGCCGGCGGCCAGCCTGTCGTTGGCGGCTCGGAGCTGGGCCTCCAGGATCTCTCTGCGCTCCGCATCCTCCGCGCCGCCCACGAAGGGGGCGAGATCCCGCTCGTTGCTCGCGAGCGTCGCGACGAACACCGGCACGCCCGCGTCCCGGTACCGGGTCAGGAGACGGCGCAGGTTGGCGCGCCACTGCCGTACGCCCGCCTCGTGGAGCGCGCCCCCGTACGGGATGGAGCGGTTTCCTGCCAGACGCTCCATGAGCGTCCGCGACGCCTCGGGCCCGGTCTGGTCGGGTGCGGGCCTCAGCCTGCCGAGCGCGGCGCGCAGGAGTTGCACGCTGCGCCACCGCACCAGCCGGAGATACCCGCGCACGGCAAGGGACGAGCGCCCCAGGGACACGCTGGATCCGACGCCGAACACCCCGTAGTACTCGTTGTGGCCGGCGTAGACGAGCACCGCGTCGGGCCGCTGGGCGATGATCTCGTCGGCGAAGTCGAGGAGGGTGTAGGAGTTCACCGCCGTGACGGCGGTGTTGACCACCTCCACCGTGCGGGTCGGGTCCCCGTCCTGGACGCGCTGCTCCAGCATCCGGGAGAACGCGCCGCCGTAGGAGTAGGGGAACCCCGCGGCGGACGACGCGCCCTGGACGAAGAGGCGCAGCGTCCTCGGCGCCTTGTCGGACTGGAAGAGATCGGTGGGCGGGAGGGGTGCCGGCTCCGGACCCGGGAAGTAGCGCCGCGCCACCTCGGGGTTGGGCACGAGCATGTCCGGCGCCTCGCCTCCATACGGGACGAAGAGCGGGAAGCTGCTCCCGTACCCTCCCACCCTCAGGCCCGCCTCGAGCAGGCCCAGCAGGAGCACCGGCAACGCCAGGGCCCACACCCCCAGCAGGATCCGCTGCCGGAGCGTGAGCCGCGACCACGCGGGCCGCTCAGGCGCGGCCTGGCGTCGCTTCGTCCTTTCCCGCATCATCCAACCTCCACTCCGAGCACCGAGCGCTTTCTCCCGCCCGCCTCCGGGCCTGCCGAGCCAGCCGTCCGTCCGTGACCGCACCTCATGTCGTCCTGGGCATCTCTGCGTTCTACCACGACTCCGCGGCCTGCCTGGTGCGGGACGGGGTGATCGTCGCCGCAGCCCAGGAGGAGCGTTTCAGCCGGCTCAAGCACGACAGCCGATTCCCGGCCCACGCCATCGCCTACTGCCTGGAGGCGGGGGGGGTGTCGGCATCCGAGTTGAGCTGCATCGCCTTCTACGAGAAGCCCTGGATCAAGTTCGAGCGGCTCGTCGAGACGTACCTCGCCTACGCGCCCCGGGGGCTCCGCTCCTTCCTCATGTCCATGCCGGTGTGGCTGAAGCGCAAGCTATGGATCGAGCGATGGATCCGCGAACAGCTCGACGCCCCCCACGTACCGTTCGTCTTCACCGAGCACCACGGCTCCCACGCCGCGTCGGCGTTCTTCCCCTCCCCCTTCCTCCGGGCCGCCATCATCACGGCGGACGGGGTCGGCGAATGGGCCACCGCCACCTGGGGAGTGGGGGAGGGCTCGCGCATCTCCCTCCGCCAGGAGCAGCAGTTCCCACACAGCCTGGGCCTGCTGTACAGCGCGTTCACGTACTACTGCGGCTTCCGCGTGAACTCGGGCGAGTACAAGCTGATGGGGCTCGCCCCCTACGGTGAGCCTCGCTTCGTGCGGCTGATCCTCGACGAGATGGTGGACCTCCGCCCCGACGGTTCCTTCCGCCTGAACATGGAGTACTTCGCGTACCCCCACGGGCTGAGGATGACGTCCCCCGCGTTCCACCGCCTCTTCCGCGAGGGACCGCGCGCTCCGGAGGGCGAGCTCACGTCCCATTACGCAGACGTGGCCCACTCCATCCAGGCCGTCACCGAGGAGGTCATGCTCCGCACGGCCGCATACGTGCGCGCCGAGTCCGGGGAGAAGGACCTGTGCATGGCGGGCGGCATCGCGCTGAACGCGGTGGCGAATGGACGCATCCTGCGCGAGAGCGGCTTCGACCGTGTCTGGGTCCAGCCCGCGGCCGGGGATGCCGGCGGCGCCCTCGGCGCGGCCCTGTTCGCCTACCATCAGGTCCACGGGGGCGCCAGGACGGTGGACGGCGCCGCCGATGGGCAGCAGGGCTCGTTCCTCGGCCCGTCCTGGTCCTCCTCGGCCGTCCGGGGCGAGCTGGCCAGATGGGGGATCCCCCACCACCGGCCGGACGACGACGACGAGCTCCTCGGGCGTGTCGCCGCGCTCCTCGCCGAAGGCAGGGTGGTGGGGTGGTTCAGCGGGCGCATGGAGTTCGGCCCCCGGGCCCTCGGGGCGCGGAGCATCCTGGCCGACGCCCGGCTCCCGGAGATGCAGTCCATCCTCAACCAGAAGATCAAGTTCCGGGAGTCGTTCCGGCCCTTCGCCCCGGCCTGCCTGCGGGAAGACGTGGAGGAGTACTTCGAGATCTCCGTGGACGTGCCGTACATGCTCTTCGTCGCGCCGATCCGGGAGGCGCGCAGGAAGACCGTCGAGGTTCCCGCCCACGCCTCCGTGACGGAGCAGCTCCGCGAGGTGCGGAGCGACATCCCCGCGGTGACGCACGTGGACTACAGCGCGCGGCTCCAGACCGTGGACGAGGCCCGGAACCCCAGGTTCCACCGGCTCCTCCGCGCCTTCAAGGAGCTGACGGGATGCAGCGTGCTGGTGAACACCTCGTTCAACCGGCGGGACGAGCCCATCGTGAACACCCCCATGGACGCGTACGCCTGTTTCATGGGCACCCGGATGGACGCTCTGGTGCTGGAGGACTGCCTCCTCCTCAAGGAAGACCAGCCGAACGCGACGCAGGAGGAGCCGACATGGTAGACGACCTCGGCCTGCGCGTCCCCGAGGGTGCGGGCCCAAGGGCGTTCGGGCTCCTCATGGCCGGCGTGGCCGCGGTCGTGGCGGGCTGGCTCTGGATCCAGGCGTCGCCGCGGTACGACGTCTGGACCGGGCTCGCGGCGACGCTGGCCACCGTGTCCATGCTGCGGCCATCGCTCCTCGAGCCGGCGCGCAGGGGCTGGATGAAGCTGGCCCGCTTCCTGGCGCCGATTGGCAACGCGGTCGTCCTGGCTATCTTCTTCTTCCTCGTGCTGACCCCGATGGCCATCGCCGTCCGCCTGGCCAGAAGGGACAGGCTCGGGATCCGATCTCCCGAGGGCCGAAGCTACTGGCGTGACGCCGACGAGCCCGGCGGGGATTGGTCACGGCCGTTCTGACCCCACGACGTTCCGACCGCGCGACGTCCAGCCCACGCGACATCTGCTTCCACCGACGACCCCATCCCATGTCCCTCTGGACCGACACCAGGACCGTCTTCGCCTTCCTGCGCGCGCGGAAGCTGTGGTGGCTCGCCCCGCTCTTCCTGATCCTCTTCGCGCTGGGCGTCCTCCTCGTCCTGGTGGAGGGGTCGGCGCTGGCACCGTTCATCTACACGCTGTTCTGAGCGTCGCCGAAAGCCCTTCTCAGAGGCGAGCAGCGCTCCGGGACCGCTTCATCTCGTACATGCGATGGTCGGCGTCCGCGAAGCGCCGCGCGGCGTCGTCCTCGTCGGTCTCGCTGAGCAGGACGCAGAACTCGTCCCCTCCCATGCGCGCCACCACGTCCGAGTCCCGGAACGCCTCCAGGAGGTGCCGGCTGAAGTCCCTGAGCAGCTTGTCTCCCGCCGCGTGCCCCAGGGTGTCATTGATCTCCTTGAAGCGGTCCAGGTCCAGCATGACCAGGGTGGCCGGGCGACCCACGCGCCGGCAGAGGGCCAGGGTGTGGCCGGCGATGGACAGGAACCCCCGCCGGTTCGTGATCCCCGTGAGCTCGTCGGTGGTGATGAGCTCCACGTTCCTGAACTCCTCCTCCACCAGCGCTCCCAGATCATTGAGGAGGTGCAGATCCTCGGCATCCAGCTCGCGTGGACGGTGGTCCATGAGGCACAGCGTGCCGACCCGGGCCCCGTCCGGGGCCTTCACCGGACGGCCGGCGTAGAAGCGGATGTTGGGGTGGGCCGTGACCAGCGGGCTTCCGGTGAAGCGCTCGTCCTCGGGGGCGTTCGGAACGACGAGCGTCCCTTCCTCGAGGATGGCGTGGGCGCAGAACGAGATCTCGCGGGGGCTCTCCGACATGTCGAGCCCCTGCCGGGACTTGAACCACTGCCGGTTCTCGTCCACCAAGCTCACGAGCACGATGGGCACCTCGAAGAGCCGCTTGGCAAGCCGGGTGATACGATCGAAGCGCTCCTCGGGAGGCGTGTCGAGCACGCGCAGGTTGTACAGGGAACGCAGCCTGTCGGCCTCATCCGAGGAGATAGGGGGATTGAGCATGATAGGGGGGTGGCCCGCTCTGGGGGGGAGCGAAGAAGCACCGAACCTTCGCGCGCGTGGGCGGGGGGGGGCCAAGGCCCCCGGGGCGCGGGCTGCTGGGCGCAGGACGGGCCGGCCCCCGGGCCCGACGGTGGTCGCCAGGTCGTGCTCGACCGGTCGTAGTAGGCGGAGCCGTCCGGCATGACACCGCGTGCCGACGACCGTGGGTCGTGGTGTCCGGGCGGACGAACCGGCAGCATTGGAGGGCCGCGATGGTATCGACAGGGCGGCACGGCTGGCCGGTCACGGTTCCGGGCCACGACGGACGGCTCACACTCCTGGCGTGACGTGGGACGCCATGCCCCGGCGCCTCGCCTCCCGCATCGCGGGACTGCCACCAAAGATGAGGGGCTCGGATCACCTTGGGGTGACTCAGGTGCTACCGGGGTCTGCCTTGAGACTCCGGGCGATTCATCCCGGGGATCCACGGGCGCCCGTGTGGTCAGTCGGCGCCACAGCGGTCGCCGCTGCGACCCCGGAACGTCGTGACCAGAAGTGCGCCTCCGACATGACCGGTACCGTACCGGGTCGTGGCGTCCGGCCCCGACATGAACGCGACCTCGACCACGTCGGAGAGGGCAATGCTGTAGATCGCGTCGAACTCGGCCATGGGGACGTTGTCCACATACAGGAGGGGGCCGTTGCGGCTGGCGTTGCGCGGATGCACGAAGGGCGGGCGGATGACCTCGATGGCTTCGTAGAGCGTGGCCTCCCGGGTGGCGAGGAGCTCCTCGCAGACCACCTTGTTCGACGAGTGGGGAGTCGGACGGGGCCTGTCCCAAGGGGTGGATGCAACGCAGCCGAGCAGGAGCAGGCTGAGGCAGGGGATGATGCGTGGAAGGATGAGGGCACGCATGGTGGGACTCCTTCCGGGGAGGGCGATGCGAGCCGGCGCCCCCCGAGTAGCGCGCGGCGACCCTGACCATGACGCCCCGGCATCACCCGACCGTGACCGATCTCTCACCCGCCGGGATCACCCCGGTGACCGCCCGGTGACTACGGCAAGCGGGGTGCCTCGGCCCGATTGACGGGCGCAGGCGTGGGCCTGTATCCTGCTGATACCGCACCTCCCTGCGGCCCCCTGCCCCCCGGGGGGATGGCGACTTTCGCCATGGAGGACGCGCGTGCTCACGCTCGAAGCGTTCGGCGCCCTGGACTTCCGCGACGAAGCCTCCGAGTCCGTGCCCGGGCTCCTGGCCCAGCCCAAGCGCTCGGCCCTCCTGGCCTATCTCGTGCTGGCGCACCGCGGGTCGTTCTGCCGACGCGACAGCCTCCTCGCCCTCTTCTGGCCGGAGCTGGACGACGAGGGTGGGCGTCACGCGCTGAGCCAGGCGCTGAGCTTCCTGCGGCGCCACCTTTCGGAAGGCGTGCTCACGAGCCGGAGCACGGAAGAGGTGGGGGTGGACGCGGCGCGGGTGAGGAGCGACGTGCAGGCGTTCGAGGCCGCGCTGGCCGCCGATTCTCGGGGGGAGGCGCTCACCCACTACCGTGGGGAGCTCCTGGAGGGGCTGCACGTGGCCGGAGCGGCGCCCTTTACCGACTGGGTGGACCGGGAGCGGGAGCGCCTGCGGGAGGCGGCGGCGGGCGCGGCGTGGAAGCACGCCCACGCGCTCATCGCCTCGGGGCGCCTGGTGGACGCGGAGCGGGCCGGGCAGATGGGGCTACGCCTCGTCCCCACCGACGAGAGCGCCGTGCGCACGTTCATCGAGGCGCTGGCGGCGGGCGGGGACCGGGCCGCGGCGCTCGGCTTCTACGAGAAGTTCGCCGAGATCCTCGCCCAGGAACTGGACGTGGATCCGGCCCAGGAGACCCGGGCCGTGGCGGAGCGCATCAGGAACGGGGAGGTGGCGGTCAACCTGCGCACCCCACCCCCGGGCGTGATCACGCCGCTGCCGTTCCCGCCGGTGGCACACCCGACGCCGGCGGCCGCAGGCGCTCCCAGGCATGGCGAAGGCGCGGTAGCCGCAGCCGCCGGGGCCGCGCCTGCCGCGCCGACGCGCGCGCAGTCGCCGTGGACCAGGAAGCTCATGGTCGGCGGCGCCTCCGCTGCGGTCCTCTCCATCATCGCCCTCGCCTACGTCGCGCCCCGCTCAGATCCTCTGGACTTGACGGTTACCGACATCCGGCCCGTCACCGTCGAGCCGGGGGTCGAATTCCTCCCCGCCCTCTCCCCCGATGGCCGCAACGTGGCCTTCGTCTCGGGCGACCAGATCGTCGTGCGGTCCGTTGGGCATGTGCCGGGACAGGGTGAGGTCCGCCTCGGAGATCCGCCGCCCGCCATAGCGCTCGCCCCGACGTGGACACCCGATGGATTGAGCGTCCGCTTCCGCGCCTGCCCCGGCCGAGGGCCCTGCCGCTGGGTCGAGGCGCCAAGCACGGGTGGAGCCATGAGAACCACGGCGCTCCCGCCGGGCGTGACGACCGGCGCGCCGGAGCTTGCCTGGTCCCCCGACGGCTCGAGAGTCGCTCTGTTCCGCGGCGACACCCTCTTCGTCGCCTCGACGCGGGACGGGATGCGCGACGTCCTCGCCATGGACGGTGAACGGCACCGGTTCGGTAATCTCCATTCCCTCGCCTGGTCGCCGGACGGGCGGCGCATCGCCTTCGTCAACGGGAGCACCCGTTCGGTCTTCCTGGGCTTCGAGTCCGATCCCGCCTCCATCTGGGTGGTGGACCTGGACGGTGGCGGCGCCTGGGAGGTGCTGGGGGGTCCGGCCACCCACTGGAGCCCGACCTGGCTGGACGAGCGCCGTCTTCTCTTCACGTCGAACCGGGACGGCCCCCGGGGGGTCTACCTCGTGGAGCTCGGAAGGAACGGTGCCCGCGGCGAGCCGAGGCTCGCCCTGGGCGGTGTGGACTCCCACACACTCTCCTACGACCCCGCCACCGGACGGCTGGCCTTCGCCCGCTACCGCGTGGACCTCACGATCCGGAGCTTCCCCCTCGACCGCACCGGCGTGCTCTCCATCCGGGACGGCGAGTCCCTGGACCTCGAGAACCTGTATGCCCAGGAGCAGGACGTGTCCGCCGACGGTGCGTGGCTGGTCTTCGACGCCATGTTCCGCGGGGACACGGACCTCTACAAGCGGAATCTCCTCACGGGAGAGGTGGTGCGCCTCACCGACTCCCCGGAGGACCAGTACGGCCCCAGGTGGTCGCCGGACGGGCGGGAGATCGCCTTCACCGGCATGCCGAGTGCAGGGGGGCCGGGGCAGTTCGAGGTGTTCGTCATGCCCGCCGACGGAGGCACGCCCGTCCAGGTGTCACGCTCCACCGGCGCCGGCGCCGTGCACGCCTGGCCCACCTGGTCGCCCGACGGCCGGAGCATCGCCTTCGCCGCTACCGCGCTCGTGGACGGTGAAATCCGGGGAGAGGCCTGGCTCGTGAGCCGCGACAGCGTCGGAGGGGCGTGGGGGGAGCCGACGCGGCTCATCGGCGAGCCCTACATCTATGGCGTCTGGGGGCCCGACGGACGCTCCGTCCTCTTCAAGCCCCGCACGGGGGAGGTGGGCAGCGGGCTCCTGACGCTGTCCCTCGCGGGCGACACCCTGTGGCGCCGGGATATCCCCGCGACCACACCCCTCCGGTCGTTCGGATTGAACATGCAGATCCGCCTCTCGCCCGACGGGCACACCCTCTACTCGAGGGGGATCCACAAGGACGGCACGGAGGGGGTCTGGGCCATCCCCGACTTCGGCCGCGGGGAGCCCAGGCTCGTGGTCGCGTTCGACGATCCGGCCCTCAGGTCCTTCTACCTGAGCGTCGGCCCCGACCGCCTCTACCTTTCAGTGGACCGCCCCGAGAGCGACATCTGGGTGGCGAACATCAAGCCCTGAGCCCCCGGCCATCCTCGACGAGCCCAGCTGCCGCCCGGGCTACTCCTCGGCCTCGACGCCGATCCCGAGGTGATCGAGCAGCCGCTCCTCTACAGCCTCGCGCAGCTCGGGATCCGACAGCGACCCGAGCCGCACCCGCACGCGCGCGCGGGCCACGGTGCGGATCTGCTGCGGCATGACGATGCTCTCCTCGGCGTTCCCCGCCACGCCCGCGGGGAGGAGCACTTCGAAGCCGTAGGCCGGCCGGCGCTTGCCGCGCGACCGAGTCAGCGGCAGCACGGTCAGCAACGGGAAGTGCCGGTTGAACCCGTCGTTGGACACGACCAGCGCCGGGCGTGCTCCTCCCTGCTCGCTCCCTTCATGCGGCTCCAGCTCCACGCGCACCAGGTCCCAGCGGCGCGCGACCCCGGACCAGGTCACGAGTCCTCGTCCGCCAGGCCGTCGCCCAGCGCTCCTGACCAGTCCCGCGCGACGTCGGCCATCTCGTCGGCGAACGCCGGGTTCTCGGCCGCCCGGGCATACTCCTCGTAGAGCCTTCGCTGCCGGATGGCGCGGAGTTCCCTGCGGAGCGCGCGCTCCACGAGCTCGTTCTGGGATCGCGCCTCCCCCGCGCCCACGGCTTCACGCACCATGGCCACCACCGACCGGGGAACGCGGTAACCGGTCTTCTCGAGGGGATCGTCGCGGCGGGTCGGCGGTGATGGACTCATGCCACCTAATATGCCACCCTGATTGGGTGGCGTCCATGGCGGAATGCGAACGCCCGGGCTCATTCCGCTCTCCCGGGCATCGACGGGCCGCATGATGCTCGTCCTCCGCGACCGTCGCCTACCCCTGTCCCACCACCGTCCACACGAGACCGTCGGCAACCCGCCACCACCCGGCGAACCGCTCGCCGCCGGCCGACGTGACGCTGAGCGGCCGCCACCCGCCGCTCGTCCCGTCGAAGCCTTCCGCATCCATCCCCCCCGCCTCCACCACCACGCTGCGCGTGTCCTTCCGCAGGCCCTCCCCGAGCGCCTTCAGCGCCGACTCCTTGGCGCTCCAGAGGAGGTTGGCGCGGACGTGGTGATCGGGCGCAGGGTCGCGCTCGTCACCGCCCGCACGGATCCAGGCGGCCTCTTCGGCGGTGAAGTAGTCGGAGACGAAATGGTCGCTCCGGAGGGCGATCTCCTCGACATCGCAGCCGATGCGCAGGGCGCCCGCGGCGGCCGCCGCGAACCCGGTGCCTGCGGAGTGGCTCAGCGACACCGACACAGGAGGCCACTCACCGGGGGTCAGGATGCGCGACCGGGGAGCGCCGCCGGGGCCGGCGAGAATCTCGATCCCGGACGGTGCAGGTGCGCCGCGATCGTCACCGCGCCCTCCACGCTGGCCCGTTGCACCATGCGGACCCGCCTCCAGCGCTTCCGCCACCGCCCCCTTCGCCACCCACCGCCCCAGCCGCCAGTCCGCGGCGCGCTTGGTCACGCGGAAGCGGTCGAGGATCGCCGCCTCGGCCGGGGTGAGCCAGGCATCGCCGTCGGGCACCGCAGAGGCATTCGCCCAGGCAAGACACACGTCGCCGACGCCGGGCAGGCTCAGGCGCTCCAGCCCGCCCGGGACGTCCATTCTCACGGCCTCAACCCTTCAGCCGCGCGAACGCGTCCTCCCCCACCAAACCGGGAAGCGCCGACGTTCGGTACCCCTCCAGCGCCAGGACCAAGCGGCCCTGGGCGTCGGCCACCTGCACGTCGAAGACCCCGTCCCCGACGGCGCGCGCCAGCGCGATGCACTCCACCTCGCCGCCGCCGGCCCCTGGCAGATCCAGCCGCCGGAACCCGAACGGAAGCCCCATGCGCGCCGACGCGGCGATCTCCGCCAGTCCGGCCGTCTGGAACGCCAGCTCGATGAGCCGCGGCACGACCTGGGTCGCCTGGTACGCTGGCTCATGGTTCGGCGGCAGCGGGCTCGCGAATCGCCCGGCCACGTCGCCCCGGTGGCGCCATGCCTCCGCGAGCACCTGGTACGCGGGGCCGTGGAAGTACGTCTCGTAGATGGCCATGGCGTCCACCACCCCACCCTCGGGATGCGGGAGCCTCAGCTCCGGCCCTTCCGCCGGCGGCGCGCCGGTGAGGCGCACGGTGCCGGTGAAGTGCACGGTCACCTCGGGGACGTCGCGCCCCACCAGCGTCCGCGAGCCCTCCAGGGAGCAGCGCGCCAGCACGTCGGCGCCGTCGGCGTCGTAGCGCACGCGCACGGTCACCGTGCGCGGCTCGTCCCGGTAGAACTTGAAGGGCGCGTGGAACGCCACGTCCTCCAGCGACGCCACCCTCAGCTCGGGGAACGCCACCCGAGCCGCCTCGGCCATGGCCTCCAGCCCCATCACCCCGGGAAGCACCGCCGTCCCGTCGATGCGGTGATGGTCCAGGAACGGTTGCGCCTTCGGATCCAGCTCGGTCTCCACCACCAGCCCGCGGTGCAGGCTCACTTCCGCCACCCGGTCCACCATGGGACCGGCGGGGATGTTCGCAGTGTAGGCGCCGTCCAGGCGTGCCCGGGTCGGATCCTCGGCGAGCATCACGCCGAGCCCGCCGGCGATGACCACCTCGCCCCGCGTTCCCGCGGTCAGCTCGCGCCTCACCACGCCGATCCCGGCGTCCGGAGGGAGCATATCGATCCCCGCCGCCTTCATGATCGCGGGGATGGAGCCCCGCGAGGCCATCCCGATGTCGCGCCACGCCGTCCAGTCCACGGACAGCGCCCGCGTCTCGGGCCGGGTCCTCGCCAACTCCGATACCGCCTTGCAGAGCAGGTCGTTGGCGGCGGCGTAGTCCGTCTGGCCGGCGTTGCCGAAGCGCCCCGCGATGGAGCTTAACGTCATCACCGACCCGAGGGGCGTGCTCCCCAGCGCCGTCATCAGGTTGTACCACCCTTCGACCTTCACGTCGAAGACCAGCGCGAATTCCTCCGGCGGCTTGTCCGGGAGCGCGCGGCTGATCTCCAGCCCCGCGGCGTGAAGCAGCACGTCCACGCGCCCGTGGGCCTCGACCACCTCACGGACCACGGCGCCCACGGCGTCGGGAACCCGCAGGTCCACGCTCCGGTAGCGGACCCTGCCCCCGGCGGCCTCGATGGCCTGGATGGCGCCTAGCGCCGCGGCGGCGCGCTCCAGGCGCGCCACCTCGCGCTCCACCTGCACCGGGGTGACGCGTGCGCCTCCGGCCTGCATCCGGTGGAAGAGGTCTTGCTTGAGCCCGTCCCTGTCCGTGGCCACGCGGGCCAGGTCCGGATCCGACGGGTCGGGCTCGGCGGCCAGGTCCAGGAGCCAGAACGTGTCCCCGCCCTGCGCCAGGTCCGCGACGATGGCGGAGGTGATGCTCCCCGCGGCTCCCGTCACCAGCCAGACCGCGTCGGGCCCCAGCGGCTCGCCCGGCTCCACCGGGCGCTCCTCCAGCGTCACCGCCCAGCGGCGGTCCCGCACGTACCCCACCTCGACGACGCCCGCGTCGCGGCGCGTCTCCAGGATGAGGAGGTCCGCCAGCGCCGCGGTCTTCCTGGACATCTCGAAGTCCACGGCCTTCACGAGCGCGCCCGGCCGCTCGCGGCCGAATGCCTTGGTGAACCCGGTGACCGCCCCGCCCGCGGCGTCCAGCGCCCCGTCGGGGTCGTACCCGTGCCGTCCGCCCAGCCGCACCCCGGAGACGAGGAAGCTCCCGGGCGCGCCCAGGTCGTCGTACAGCAGGCGGGCGAGCGCGTGGAGCGCCTTCACCCGCCTCCGCAGCGCCTCGCGCCGGTCGGTGGGGTCGGCGAGCTCGTCGGGGAGGACGGGGTCCAGCGCCGGGAGCCAATACAGGCCGGTCACCGGCGCGGCGCCCCGCCAGGCGCGCACGGCGTCCAGGAGCTCGTCCGTCCCGGATGACGGGTCGGCGAGCATGACCTCGACCCCGAGCTTCTGGAGCCGCTCGACCAGCGCGGTGCCCACGCCCATCTCGTCGGGAACCACCACCACCCGGGCTCCGGCGCCGAGCTGCACGCCGGTCTCGGGGAAGCGCTCGGCGGCGGGGCGCACCTGCGACACGGGGACGCGGCGTGGGATCGCCTGGGCGGCGGCCAACGAGCCGCGCGGGAATGCGGGTGCCTCATGCGCCACGGCCTCCACCAGCGGAGCATTCGCCGCGGCGGGGAGTGACGTTGCAGCTGAAACGTCGAGTGCAGCGGCGGAGGCCGGAGCCGCGAGCGCCGCCGCTGACGCCCGCAGGTCCGGCCGCTTCTCGTACACGAACTCCACGGCGCGGGCCAGCGTCGGGTAGTCCCGAAGCGCTAGGTTGTCGTCCCGCTCGATCCCGTAGGCGGCACGGATTGCGGCGAACATCTCCGCCTGCTTGACCGTGTCGATGCCGAGATCGGCCTCCAGGTCCAGCTCCATCTCCAGCATGTCCGGGGGATAGCCGGTCTGCTCGGCCACGATCCCGAGGACCGTGCGGGCGACGGGGTCGGACACTGCTGCCCCGGCGGGTGCGGGGGCGACCACGAATGTTCCAGGCGCGGCCGCGGGGGCCGCTGGGGAGGCAAACGCATCCAACTGCATCGGCCTCGGCGTTTCCGCGGAAACGTCCGGGGCCGGAATCGGCGCCGCAGCGGGCGCCGCAACGCCTGGCGCCTCGGCAGCAACCGCCGTCCGCAGCTCCGGCCGCTTCTCGAACACGAACTCGATGGCACGCCCCAGTGTGGGGTAATCCCGGAGCGCCAGGCTCTCGTCCCGCTCGATGTCGTAGGCGGCACGGATCGCGGCGAACATCTCGGCCTGCTTCACCGTGTCGATCCCCAGGTCGGCTTCCAGGTCCAGGTCCAGCTCCAGCATGTCCGGGGGATAGCCCGTCTGCTCCGCCACGATCTGGAGCACGCGCTGCGCGACGGGGCCGGCGGTTTCGACTGCAGCGGACGCAGCAGAACCCGCGGCAGCCGCGATTGGTGCTGCCGCAGCCGCACCCACCGCCATGCCCGCCACCGCGCCCGCAACCGCACCCACCGCGGCGCCGGCCGCCACACCTACCACTGCCGCCCCAGCCGCTCCCCTCAGCTCCGGCCGCTTCTCGTACACGAACTCGATGGCGCGCCCCAGCGTCGGGTAGTCCCGCAGCGCCAGGTTGTCGTCCCGCTCGATGTCGTACGCGGCCCGGATGGCGGCGAACATCTCCGCTTGCTTGACCGTGTCGATCCCCAGGTCGGCCTCGAGATCCAGGTCCATCGCGAGCATGTCCCGTGGGTAGCCGGTCTGCTCGGAGACGATCTGGATCACGCGCTCGGCCACCGGGTCGAGCGCCGGCGCGGCCGGGGCGGTGGGCGGACGCGTTGCCGCGGAAACGCCCACGGCCGGAGCCGGACCCGCAGCGAGCGCCGCGACCCCTGACGCCGGGGCTGCAGCCGCTCCCTGCAGCTCCGGCCGCTTCTCGTACACGAACTCGATGGCGCGCCCCAGCGTCGGGTAGTCCCGCAGCGCCAGGTTCTCGTCCCGCTCGATGTCATAGGCGGCGCGGATCGCGGCGAACATCTCGGCCTGCTTCACCGTGTCGATCCCCAGGTCGGCCTCGAGATCCAGGTCCATGGCGAGCATGTCCCGGGGGTAGCCGGTCTGCTCGGACACGATCTGGATCACGCGCTCGGCCACCGGATCGGCGGCAGGCGCGGGAGGCGCGGCCACGGGCGCAACCGCGGCAGG
>JBFYZE010000494.1:0-20068 GCA_041309665.1 Gemmatimonadales bacterium
CCCGAGGCCGTCCTCCTGGGTTCGGCCATGCTGGGCGCCGTGGCCGCCGGGGACCGGACCTCCATGCTCGACGCCATGGGCGCGATGAGCGCGGCGGACCGGATCATCGAGCCGGCGGGGGACGACGTGGCGGCGTACTTCGACGCCAAGTACCGGGTCTTCCACCGCATGTACGACGACCAGCGCGCCTACGCTGCGCTCATGGCGGGGCTGTCGTGACGGCCCGCCTGAGCGTGGAGGATGTGCGTTGAGCGCACGTCTCCGCGACACCTTCGTATCGGGAGCGTTCCCATGAACCGACCCAGCGTGCCCCTCCTCCTCGCCGCCCTGGCCTGCCTCGCAGCGCCGGCCGCAGCTCTCGCCCAGGCCCGCACGCTCGCGCCGCCCGACATGGCGTGGGTGGAGCGCACGCTGGCTTCTCTCCCCCTGGAGCGGAAGGTGGCGCAGCTCGTCACCTCCGACGTGAACCCGGCCGGGTACGTCTCCGAGGACGATCCCCGCTTCCAGAGGATGATCTCCCTGGCCCGGGACCACGGGGTCGGGATGTTCGTGCTGTACGCCGGGACGCCCCGGGACGTGGCGTGGCTCACCAACCGGCTCCAGCGGGAGGCGGCCATCCCCCTCCTCTTCTCCTCCGACTTCGAGGGAGGCCCCGGCCAGCAGGTGGCGGGCGCCAGCGAGTACCCGCCCAACATGGCGCTGGCCGCAGCAGGCTCGGAGGACCTGATGTATCGAGCGGCCGCGGCCGCGGCGGACGAGGGCCGGGCCATGGGGATCCACCTCACCTACACGCCCGTGGTGGACATCGCCGTCCGCCCGGACAACCCCCAGGAGTCCTCGCGCTCCTTCGGTGGCGACATGGACCTCCTGGGCCGCATGGTCCGCTCGTACGTGCGCGGCTATCACGACCACGGCATGCTCACCACGGCCAAGCACTTCCCCGGCCGGGGCGACCAGGAGCCCATGCCCGGGAAGGCGCCCTGGATGTGGAACCCCAAGCCGGCACAGGCGCTGGACGCCCAGGAGTTCACGGCGTTCCGCCACGCCGTGGAGGCGGGGGTGGACTTCATCATGAGCGAGCACATCGCCGTGCCGGCCCTCACCGGCGGCTCCGACCTGCCCGCCAGCGTGGAGCCCCGCCTGGCCACCGACGTCGTGCGGGGGCGCCTGGGCTTCCAGGGCATCCTCACCACCGACGACCTCTGGTACGATCACGTGGTGGCGCGTTTCGGCGCGGAGGAGGTAGCGTTGCGCGCCTTCGAGGCCGGGCACGACATCCTCCTCAAGCCCCGGGATCCCGTGGCCACCATCGCCGCCCTGGCCGACGCGGTGCGCTCGGGGCGCATCCCCGAGGAGCGGGTGGACGCGGCGGTCCGCAAGCTCCTCGTCCTCAAGTCCCGCCTGGGCCTCCACCGGGAGCGCAGCGTGGACCCCGACGCGGTGGGCCGCGCCGTGGCCACCCCCGCCCACCGGGCGCTGGTGCAGGAGATCGCCGACCGCTCGCTGACCCTCCTGCGCAACGAGGGCGTGCTGCCGGTGGCGGCGCCGGGGAGGGTGGTGAACGTGAGCATCCAGAAGGGGGATGTGGATCCGGGCCCGCCGCTGTTGGCGGCCAAGCTCGCGTCCGCGCTCCCGGGGACGCGGAGCTTCACCGTCCGGCCCGGCCAGGGCGCCGAGGCGCGCGCCGGCATCGTCGAGGGTGCCGCCGACGCCGACCTGGTGGTCATTTCTCTCTTCGTCCAGCGGGACCGGAGCGGCGACGCCGCGCCCCTGCGCGACACCGACCTCGAGCTGATCCGTGCGCTGGCGGCGGCCCACCCCGGGCGGGTCGTGGCCATGGCGTACGGGAACCCACACCTGGCGCGCAAGCTCCCCGATCTGCCGGCGCTCCTCGTGGGCTATGGCGAGCGCACGTGGTACGGGAACCAGGACGCCTACTTCGATTCGTTCGTCCGCGCCCTCACCGGGAAGCTCGTGCCCCAGGGCCGGCTTCCGGTGCAGGTGAGCGACCGGTACCCGCTCGGGTTCGGGGTCACAACGCGGTAGGGGGGAGCGCCCGGCACGCGTGCCTCGGGGAACCGCTCGGGGATCCGAGCCGGCTGCCGCACTCCACCTACGGGGACCGCTCGGCCTTGTCGCACCTTGGGTCATGAGCCCGAAGTGGTCCCGGCCTCGCTTTGCGGCGCCGAGTCGTCCAAGCCCCGGCGCCGATGTCCCCCGCGGCCGAGTGCGCCAGCCGTCCCCTGTCACGCCGGTGTCCCATGGGGCAGAGCGGGGCAGCGATCCGGCTACTCCACTCCCTTCAGCATCCGCTCGAGCAGCCAGTCCAGCAGGAACTTGGCGAACTGGCCGGCGATGTCGTCAGGGGCCTCCGAGTCCTTCGTGGCGACCGCGTCCCCGGGAACGCAGCCGGAACGCCCGCAGCCGCTCGCGTTGGGGTCGCGGCGTCGCCTCAGGCATCCCCTTCTCTCCCCTCCGCGACCGGCGCGCACGGCTCCCACGGGCCGCCGGCGGGCCAGCGGTGCTCGAACGCGGAACCGGCGATGATGCTCTCCAGCACGGGGCCGAGAAGAGCGATGACTCGCTCACCGACCTCGCCGAAACGGGACGGCGGAGCCGACAGGGCCGAGCCTGCCGCGAGATAGTTGCGCCATCGCACCGCGATCTCCGGCTCCCCGTAGAACGGCGGGGTGAGGACACGCGCCGGCGAGCGCCCAGATGTCGTGGAAGTCCTTCATGCGGCTGTTGCGTACGCCAAGTTGGACCATGGCCTCGAACTTCTCGGCGATGGTCTGTTCGCGAGGGTAGGCGCGCAGCCTGGCCGCGGGCAGCTCCGGAAGGAGCGTCGGATACGCGATCTCCTCGGGTTCGACGGCTACGGCGTCCCCGATGCCGATGTCGACCTGCACCGCGATGCGGGCGCTACCGAGCAGCGCGCGGAAGCGGGCTCTCTTGCCCGAATACTCGTCCTCCGGTCGGATCGTCTGGATGGTGAGGTCGGAAAGGTCGAACAGAAGGCCGTCGTCCGGGCAAGGTACGGCGCACACCTCAGCCACCAGTCGCCGGATGGCGCCATCGTCCGCGGCGCCGGACGCGAGGAGATCCACGTCCCGAGTGGCGCGGTAAGGATCCGCGAGCCAGACCGACAGCAGGCTCGCGCCTTTCAGTAGGCAGCGGTCCCGCGCGGCCGAGACTCCGAGGCGGTATAAGAACCGCTCGCTTGCGAAGCGCGTGAGCGTGAGCTCGAACTCCTCGCCCGTCCCTCGCACCTGGTTCAGGAGGCGGGCGCGAACCGAAGCAGCGATATCGCGGGTCATATCGCCCTGAGGTCGAGAGCGGCGGAGAGACGGCGCGCCGGCAGCACGTCGTTCACGCGGGAGAGCTCCGCGATGGTGAACTTGCGGCCCCGGAGTCCGTCCTGCAGCGCCTCCATCGCCGCCTCGGGCCCGACGAGACGCTCGAATCGGAAGCAGTCGGCCACCGTTCGCGCCGGCGAAGTGATCCGCGCCCCCACACCCTCGAACTCGATCTCCTCCACGCCGACGGTCCAGGCGGGACCGCTGAACCGCACGACGCGAAGCCGGGGTTCGCACAGGCGCGGTGCGCGCGCCTTGTGCGGGATGGCGAGCCAGACCGCCGCCGACGTCTGGGTTCCGATACCGTGGACGCGCAGTGCCGAGAGCAGACATACGATGCTGTTGGGCACGCGCGCGCAGGCCATGGCAAGCGAGTAGTCCTCGGTCGGTTCCACCTCTGCGAGGCGGTAAAGGCCGCGTCCGATCTGCTCCACCTGTCCGGATCGGACGAGCGCAGGGAGCTGGTGGCGGGTGATCCCCGCGGCTCCGAGGTCGGCGGGGCGGAAGAACGCACCGAGGCCGGCGGCGCAGAAGCGCTCCCGGAGCCTCCCGGAAGGGGTCCCGGAATCCGTTTTCGCGGCACTGTCGGTTGGCATGCCGACAATATGCGTCAGCCAGCGGTCGCCTGCAACGCTAATTGTCGGCAAATGGACATGACGTGCCGACATTACGCGCGTCCCATGTCGCGGTCGGCCGCCACAGGGGACGGGCCAGCTCGTAGACGTAGAAGCAGCGGTTGAGGTTGACCTCGTGCCCAACGATTTCCACCCCGCCACCGGCCGTCCCCTGTCACGCCGCCTCCCCATGTGGCGAGGCGCACCGGCAGGACGTTTCCGCGGAAACGTGGCAGCCGCGCATCAGTCCACCACGCTACAGCCCACCACATGGCACCCTTGCCTCCGCGCGCTACCCCCACCTACCGTCGGGGCTGCAACCCGAACCGGAGCACCGCATGATCCGCCGCGCCATCTCCCTCGCCCTGCTCGCCGCAGCCCTCACCGCGACCCTCGCCGCCGGGACCGCCCGGCCACTCGAGGCCCAGACCCCCGACTCCACCACCTGGACTCCCGCCACCAGCATGAAGGTCCGCCAGATCCAGGGGACCGCCGTGTCTCCCGACGGATCCAAGGTCGCGTACGTCGTGCGCGTCCCCGTCATGGAAGGGGAGAAGTCCGAGTACCTCTCCCACGTCTGGGTGGTGAACGCCGACGGCTCGGGCGCGCGCCAGTTCACCCGCGGCGAGAAGTCGGCCTCGAGCCCCCGGTTCTCCCCCGACGGGCGTTGGCTCGCGTTCTCGTCGAGCCGGAGCGGGAAGAACCAGGTGTGGGTCATGCCGCTGGACGGCGGCGAGGCCCGCCAGGTCACCGACGCGAAGAGCGGGACGGGCGGCTTCGCCTGGTCCCCCGACGGGAAGCGCATCGCCTACCTCATGACCGACCCGGAGACCGACGAAGAGGCGGCGCGCAAGAAGGAGAAGCGCGATCCCATCTTCGTGGACCAGAACTTCAAGTACGCGCACCTCTACGCCGTGGCCTTCGACCCGGCGGCGGAGAAGCCGGCCGACGCGGTGCGCCTCACCGAGGGCGCCTTCCATGTGACGTCGTGGGACTGGTCCCCCGACGGCTCCACCATCGCCTTCGCGCACCAGGCCGACCCCCGGCTGGACGAGGGCGCCCGGGCGTCGGACATCTCCCTGGTCCCCACCGACGGGAGCAAGGCCGTCCGTGCCCTGGTGACGATGGGCGGTACGGACGGGAACCCCTCGTGGTCGCCTGACGGCAAGTGGATCGCCTTCGCGTCCAGCGGCGACACGCCGCAGCGCGTGGGGATGGCCGACGTGTACGTGGTCGCCGCCGCCGGCGGCGCGCCCAAGCGCCTGGCCGACAGCAAGGACCGCAACGGCGGGATCGTGGCGTGGTCGCGGGACGGCTCCCTCGTGTACCTGAACGAGCCCATCGGCACCACGCAGCACCTCACCGCGCTCCCGGTGGACGGCGGCGCGGTCCGCCAGATCACCAGCGGCGACGGCGTCCTGGGCGGCGCGTCCCTGGCCGCGAGCGCCGACCTCATCGCGTTCACGTGGCAGGACATGGACTCCTCCGCCGACGTGTTCGTGTCGCCCATCTCGCGCTGGGCTCCAAGGAAGATCAGCGACGTGAACGCGGGCCTCGCGCTTCCCGCCCTCGCCCGCACCGAGCTCCTCTCGTGGCGCTCGAAGGACCGCAAGTACACCATCGAGGGCCTCCTCACGTATCCGGCCGACTACGATCCGTCGCGGAAGTACCCGCTGATGCTCAACGTCCACGGCGGCCCCGCGGGCGTTTTCAACCAGGGATTCACCGGCGGGCCGGGGATCTACGACCTGCAGACGTTCGCCCACGCCGGGTACGCCGTCCTCCGTCCCAACCCCCGCGGGAGCACCGGCTACGGGAAGGACTTCCGGTTCGCCAACGTGCGTGACTGGGGGTACGGCGACTTCGACGACCTCATGGCGGGTGTGGACGAGGTCATCGCGAAGGGCGTGGCCCACCCCGACTCCCTCCTCCTGGCCGGGTGGAGCTACGGGGGCTACATGACGTCCTTCGCTGTGACCAAGACCGTCCGCTTCAAGGCGGCGAGCATGGGCGCGGGGCTCCCCAACCTGGTGTCCATGACCACCACCACCGACATCGGCGAGTACCTGGTGGCCCACATGGGCGGCAAGGAGATCTGGGAGGACTTCGCTGGATACGAGAAGCACTCGGCCATCTACCGCATCGCCAACGTGAAGACCCCCACCCAGGTCATCCACGGTGAGCAGGACCTGCGTGTGCCCTTCACCCAGGGCCAGGAGTTCTATCGGGCCCTGGGTCGTCTGGGCGTGTCCACGGAGATGATCGCGCTTCCGCGCACCCCCCACGGCCCCCAGGAGCCCAAGCTCCTCATGGAGGTCACGCCCATCATCCTGAAGTGGTTCGACAAGCACCTGGGGCGCGCGAAGCCGAAGGTCACCACGGAGCAATGAGGAAGCGGAGACATCTGGGACGGACGCCTGCGGACGCGGGGAGAAGAGGATGAGCCGTTTCGACAGGTCCCCCCACGCTGAAGCCGGGCCGGAGCGGTGCGCGCACAGCGCGCCCGCCCCGCTGGCGGCACTCCTCGTGATGGCGCTCGCCGCCATGCCGGGCGCGCACCCGCTCGCCGCCCAGTCGGGCTACGACTACCACCAGTTCACGACCGAGCTCGTGTGGCGCGGCGACCAGGCGCTCACGCTCTGCAACGGGCTCTGGGTGTCGAACCGGTCGCTCGAGGCGGTGTACGGCGACGAGCTGCAGAGCCTTCTCTACGGCCACCGCGGCGGCGTGCGCCCGTACGCGCCCATGGCGCCCGACCGGGTGTCCATCGACCATCAGAGGAAGACCGTCGCCGTGGGCATCGGCCTCACCGAGACGGCGCCGGTGATGCGCGCCGCGTACCGCGAAGGCGTGGGTTGCGTGGTCATGGCGCCGGACCAGACCTTCGACGACGTGGCCGCGCTCCCCGAGCTGAGGCTCCCCCCCGTGGAGGGCGATCCCGCGCGCATCCCCTGGCCCGACGGGGATCTCGTGGAGCGCCGGGCCCTTCCCCAGGGCGTGGACGCGGCTGCCCTCGCCCAGGCCGGCGACTGGGCTTTCGACCGGCTGGGGCACGGAGGCCACGAGGGTCAGAAGACGCTGAGTCTCCTCGTCGTGCACCGCGGCCAGATCGTGTACGAGCGCTACGCGCCGGGCATCGACGTGCACACGGCCACCCGCACCTGGTCCACGGCCAAGAGCATCACCGCGACGGTGGCCGGGATCGCCGTGGGCAAGGGTATGCTCGAGCTCGACCGGCCCCTGGGAGTCGAGTGGCTCCCCCCCGTCTCCGGGGCGCCGGATCCACGCGACGCCATCACGCTCCGGCACGTGATCAACATGTCCAGCGGCCTCTACCCGGTGGACAACGACTGGCAGCCGGTGATGGGCTCCCACCTCGTCTATTTCGGAGGATGGGACGCCTCCTCGAGCGCACGGAACCGGGGTCTCATCGCCGAGCCCGGCACCGTGTTCGACTACGAGAACTTCGACGTCATCCTGGGTCTCCTCGCCCTGGAGAGGGCGCTGGGGAGCAAGCAAGCGTACCTGGAGTTCCCCCACCGGGAGCTCTTCCGGAAGATCGGGATGCGGAGCACCACCGCCGGCGTGGACCGCTTCGGCAACCACATCATGAGCAGCCAGGTGTTCACCAATGCCCGAGACCTGGGGCGCCTCGGGCTCCTGTACCTGAACCGTGGCGTGTGGAACGGCGAGCGCATCCTCCCCGAGTCGTGGGTGGACTTCGTGCGCACGCCGGCGCCGGCCACGGAGGGGACGGGGAACCAGTACGGGGGATGGTGGTGGCTCGTCCCCGACGGGCGCGCCGACATTCCCCAGGACGCGTACGCCTCTTCGGGCTCCCAGGGAAACTACACCATCGTGATCCCCTCCCAGGATCTCGTGGTGGTGCGGCGGGGGCTCGACACCGAGTCGTGGGGCCCGGGTCCCGAGCTCAGCCGGTGGGATCTCCTGGCCGAAGTGCTCGAGGCGTTCCCGCGGCGGGAGGGGGCGAAGAAGATGGAGGCGGCGGGAGGGCGCTGAGGGGCCTGGGTCGTGTCCGGCGCGCCTCAACCCACCAGCACCACCCTCAGGTCCATCACGTTGGTGCGCGTGGGCCCGGTAACGAGGAGGTCGCCCACGCCCTGGAAGAACGAGTAGGAGTCGTTCTCCCGCAGCATGGCCGCGGCGTCCAGCCCCGCCTCGCGGCCTCGCCGCACCGTGGACCCGTCGGCCCACGCCCCGGCGGCATCCGTGGGCCCGTCCGTCCCGTCCGTGGCACCGGAGAAGAGCAGGACGCCCTCGAGGCCCTCCACCTCCAGCGCCGCGGCCAGGGCGAACTCCTGGTTCCGGCCGCCTCGTCCTCCGCCCCGGATCGTCACCGTGGTCTCGCCGCCGGAGAGGACGCACGCGGGCCGAGGCACCGGGTTCCCGGTGACCAGGATCTCCTTGGCGATGGCGGCGTGGTCGCGGGCGACGTCCAGTGTCTCCCCTTCCACCGCGGAGGACAGCATGAGGGTGTGGTAGCCGAGCGCCCGGGCCTTCTCGACTGCGGCACCCAGAGCCAGGGCGTTGCTCCCCACGATGACGTTCTGGGTCCTCTCGAACGCCGCGTCACCGGGTTTGGGGGTCTCGGGCAGCTCCCCGCGGCTCCCCCGCTCGAGGGCGCCCAGGACCCGCTCGGGGATCCTCCGCTCCAGGCCGTAGCGAGCCAGGATCGCGATGCAGTCCTGGAACGTGGTGGGGTCGGGGACCGTGGGACCCGACGCGATGGCGTCCAGGGGGTCGCCCACCACGTCGGAGAGCACGAGGGAGATCATGGCGCTGGGGTGCGCGAGGCGCGCCAGGCGCCCGCCCTTCGTCCGGGACAGGTGCTTTCGGATGGTGTTGATCTCGTGGATGGCCGCGCCGCACTCCAGCAGCCGCCGCGTCGTCTCCTGCTTGTCCTCCAGCGTCAGCCCTTCCGCCGGCGCCGGCAGCAGCGCCGATCCGCCGCCCGAGATCACGCAGAAGACCAGATCCCGGGGCCCTGTCGTCGCCAGCAAGTCCGTGAGCTCCGTGGCCGCGGCCACGCCGCCCCCGTCGGGAACGGGATGGCTCGCTTCCCGGACCTGGATGCGCGCGAGAGGCACACCGTGGCCGTGCTTCGTACTGACCACGCCTCCGCGGATGCGATCGCCCAGGAGGTCCTCCAGGGCGAGCGCCATTACGGCCGCGGCCTTTCCCATCCCGACGACGTACACGCCGTCCACGCCGGAGAGGTCGTAGCGCCGTCCTGCCACCCGGAGCTCGTCGCCGAGCCGGGTCACGTGGCGCAGCACCGCCGAGCGCGGCTCCACGGCTTCGACTCCGGCCTGGAAGATCTCGCGTGCGTGTATGCTGAGGTCGTGGTTGCTCATGGGCGCTCGCTCGGGGTCGCGTTTCCAACCTCGCCTTTACGAACGCAGCGCGCGAGGGGTAACTTGCGGTCCGTGCCCCCTCCGCGGTCCCTGGAGGCATTCATGAGCGACTTCCATCAGTTCGGGCCCGTCACCGCGCTCCCGCGCCTTCTGCCCAGGCCGGTCGAGGAACTCGAAGCCGAGATCGAGCGATGGGTCGGCCGCTACCCGGTGGCCCTGACGATCCCCATGGTGCCCGGCGAGATGGACCGGCCGGCGTTGGCGGGCATCGTCCGGGAGCTGTCCCGGGTCTCGTACCTGGACACGCTGGTCGTGTCCCTCAACCAGGCGACGCGGTCCGACTACGCCCGGGCCCGCGAGTTCTTCGCGGGCTACTCCGGGCGCAAGGTCATCCTGTGGAGCGAAGCCCCCTCGGTGCGCCGCTTCGTGGCGGAGATCCGCGACGCGGGCCTCGACACCGGCGAGCCTGGCAAGGGCCTCGCCTGCTGGCTCGCAGTCGGGTGCGTGCTGGGAGAGGCGCGCACAGAGTACATCACGTTCCAGGACGCCGACGTGGTCAACTACAGCCGGGAGATGCTGGCGCGTCTCGTGCTCCCCGCCGTGGATCCCACCGTGGACTTCGACTTCGTCAAGGGCTATTACGCGCGCGTATCGGATCGCCTCCACGGGCGGCTGACGCGCCTTCTGATGGCTCCCTTGCTGGCCGCGTTCACCCGCCTCATAGGATCCGATCCGTACATCGTGTACCTGTCGTCGTTCCGCTATGCGCTCTCCGGGGAGTTCGCGGTGAAGTGCGACCTGGTGCAGCGCATGCGCCTGGCCTCCGACTGGGGGCTGGAGATCGTGACGCTGTTCGAGGCGCTGCGCCACCGATCCGCCGCGCGCATCTGCCAGGTCGAGCTGGCCGAGAGCTACGAGCACAAGCACCAGGAGCTGTCACCGAACGACGAGACGAAGGGCCTGCACCGGATGGCCAACGATGTCGTCAAGCACCTGCTGCGCACGTTGGCCGCCAACGGGGTCCGGCTGAGCAGCGGATTGATGCGGAGCCTGCTCGCCGCCTACCAGCGAGAGGCCGAAGACGCCATCGCCGACAGCTACGCCGTGGCAACCATCAACGGCCTCCGGTACGACCGCCACGGGGAGGAGAAGTGCGTAGCCACGTTCCAGGCGGCGCTGCGCAGTTCCATCCAGGCGTTCTCCACCGACCCCCTCGGCGTGCCCCTCGTGCCCAACTGGGTCCGGGTCTGGGCCGGGGTCCCCGACTCCGGCGAGCGGCTCCTCGAGGCGGTGCGCGAATCGGGCGGGATCATCGAGGCCTCGGGCCCGTGACGGGCTCGGGCCCCCGGCTCGTGGTCTTCACCGACCTCGACGCCACGCTCCTCGACGAAGCGACGTACTCCTTCGAGCCGGCCCGGGAGGCGCTGGCGGCCCTCGCGGAGCGCCACATCCCCCTCGTGCTGTGCAGCAGCAAGACGCGATCGGAAATGGAGCGCTGGGCCCTCGCGCTGGGCACGTGGTGGCCCCTCGTCGCCGAGAACGGAGGCTCCCTCCTCTGGGCGGAGCCCGGAGGCTATCGGGCAGAGGCGCGCGGCGAGCCTCGCGCCCGGCTCATCACAGCCCTCGCGGAGATCGCCGGGGAAGCGGGGGCCGTGCTCCGGGGGTTCGCCGACCTCACGGCCACCGAGGTCGGGGCCCTCACCGGACTCGGTGCGGCCGCCGCCCGCGAGGCCATGGCCCGCGAGCACGACGAGCCGTTCCTGGTGGATGCGGGCGACCTGGCTGCCGTCGCGGCCGCCGCCGAGCGCCGCGGCCTGCGCGTGACCCGGGGTGGGCGCTTCCACCATCTGACCGGCCCGGCCGACAAGGGGCAGGCGGTCCGCGAGATCATGGCGACCTACCGGGCCGGCGGACGGCTGGTCCAGAGCGTCGCCCTCGGTGACGCGGCGAACGACCTCTCGATGCTCCAGGCCGTGGACCGTCCCATCGTGGTGCCGCGGCCCGACGGCGCGCCCGACGCCGGTCTGGCGCGCGCGCTCCCGCGCGCCGAGCTCGCTCCGGCACCGGGACCCGAGGGGTGGAACGCGGCCGTGATGACGGTGCTCCGCGGAGAGCGCCTGCCCACGGTGCGCGCGGCACCGCGACGCTGACACCGGACCGCAGGAGCGATCGGCGCGCCTCATGAGCGACACCCTGACCGGCCTCGACGGCATCGTCGTCTCCGCCTACCTGGCGGCCATCGTGGCCATGTCCTTCCTGTTCGCGAGGCGGCAGCGGACCGGCGACGACTACTTCCTGGCCGGCCGGAGGTTGGGCGGCGTGCCGCTGGCCATGTCCATCCTGGGCAACCAGGCGAGCGCGGTGAGCCTGGTGGGAGCTCCGGCATTCGTGGCGCTGCGCGCGGGCGGAGGGCTGCGCTGGCTGCAGTACGAGCTGGCGCTCCCCCTCGCCATGCTCCTGGTCATCGCGCTGCTGCTGCCCGCGATCCGCTCGGTGCCGGGCTCGTCGATCTACGTCTACGCCGAGCAGCGCTTCGACCGGTCCACACGGCGCGCCCTGGCCGGCGCCTTCCTGCTTTCCCGCGGCCTGTCCCTGGGCGTCATCCTGTACGCCTCGTCGCTGGTCGTCGCCCAGGCGCTCGCATGGCCGGTGGACGCCGCGCTGGTCGCCATCGGCCTCTTCTCCGTCGCCTACACGAGCCTGGGCGGCATCGTGGCCGACGTCTGGAGCGACGTGATCCAGCTGGCGTTGCTCTGGGGCGGCACGCTGGTGTCGGCGTGGTACATCGTCGAGCATGCCGGGGTGGGCGTGCTCGACGCCATCCCGGCGGATCGTGCCCGTGTGCTGGTCACGGACTCGTTCGGGGTGTCCGGGGGGGACGACTTCTCACTCTGGCCCATGCTCTTCGGAGGCATCTTCCTCTATCTCGCCTACTACGGGTGCGACCAGAGTCAGGCGCAACGCCTGCTCGCCGCGCGCTCTGAGGGAGAGGCGCGCCGCGCGCTCGTGCTGAACGGGGTGCTCCGCTTTCCGCTGGTCCTCACCTACTGCGTCTTCGGCCTGCTGCTCGCAGGCCTTCTGGAGGTCGACCCGGCGTTCGCGGCCGCCATGGAGGGCAAGCCCCCGGACGCGCTGGTGCCCGCCTTCATGATGGGGTACCTCCCGTCGGGCCTGCGCGGCCTGCTCCTCGCCGCCGTGCTCGCCGCCGCCATGTCGTCCATCGACTCCGCGCTGAACTCCCTGGCCGCGGTGACGCTCGAAGACGTCCTCGACCGGCCGTCCGCAACCCAGAGCGTCTGGCTCTCGCGCGGCACATCCCTCCTGTGGGGCCTGTTCGCCGTGGCGTCGGGCATGGCCTTCGCGCGCTCGGGCTCCCACGTGCTGGAGCTGATCAACCAGGTGGGCTCGATCTTCTACGGGCCGGTGTTGGGCGTCTTCCTGCTCGGAGTCCTGACGCGCTCCGTGCGAGGCTGGGAGGCGCTCCTGGGGCTCGCGGGCGGGTTGGCCGTCAACGTGCTTCTCGCAGGCCTGGCCCCGGGAATGTCCTGGCTCTGGTGGAACCCCGTCGGCTTCCTCGCCACCGTGTCGGTGGCGCTCCTCGTGGCGGGACGGAGCGTCATCCGCGCGCCGATCACCTGGCGCAGGCGGGAAGCAGCGCTTCTCGGCGGCGCGTTCCTCGTCATGGTGGTCGTGGTGGCGGCGTTGCCGGCCGTCTTGCGCATTGCCTTCGGGAGGGCCGGATGAGCGGCGGCGTGCCCCTGGATCCCCGTGTGGAGCAGCAGCTCAGGGAGCTCGGTGAGGCCGACCTGGTCGTGGGCATTCCGAGCTTCAACAACGCGCGCACCATCGGGCACGTGGTCCGGGCGGCGGGTGCCGGCCTGGCCAAGCACTTCCCCGATCTGCGGGCGGTCATCGTCAACTCGGACGGGGGCTCCCAGGACGGAACGCCCGAGATCGTGGCCTCCGTGGAGCTCCCCGGCGCCGCAACGGTGCTCGCGGCCCACCGCCTCGCCCCCGTCCACCGCATCCTGACCCCGTACGGCGGCCCCCCGGGCAAGGGGAGCGCGTTCCGCACCATCTTCGCCATCGCCGACCGTCTCGGCGCGAAGGCGTGCGCCGTGCTGGACTCGGACCTGCGCAGCATCACGCCGGAATGGATGGAGCTGCTGCTGGGGCCGGTCGTCCTGGAGGGCTTCGACTTCGTCGCGCCCCTCTACCTCCGTCACAAGTACGACGGCACCATCACCAACTCCATCGTCTATCCCCTCAACCGCACGTTGTACGGCAAGGACATCCGCCAACCCATCGGGGGTGATTTCGGCTTCTCCGGGCGCCTGGCGGCGCACTACCTGCCGAAGCCGGTCTGGGATTCGCACGTCGCCCGTTTCGGCATCGACGTGTGGATGACCACGACGGCCGTCGCCGACGACTTCAGGGTGTGCCAGTCCTTCCTGGGCGCGAAGATCCACGACGCGAAGGACCCGGGGTCCGACCTGGCGGCCATGCTCCTCCAGGTGGTCGGGTCGGTCTTCGAGCTGATGGACATCCACGCGTCCCGATGGGCCCGCACGGGGTCACCCGAGAGCGTCCCCCTCTTCGGCTTTCCCCACGGCGTCGGCCTCGAACCCGTCCGTGTCGACGTGGACCGCATGCTCGGCATCTTCCGCCAGGGCACCCAGGACCTCCAGGAGGTCTGGAAGCGCGCGCTGGCACCCGACACGCTGCAGGACGTGATCCGGATCGCCACGTCGGACGTGCGCCCGTTCCACTTCGACGACGCGCTCTGGGTCCGCGTGGTGTACGACTTCGCCCTGGCGTACCACAAGCGGGTGCTCGTGCCGGATCAGCTGCTCGGTTCGCTGGTGCCCCTCTATCTGGGCCGCACGGCCTCGTTCGTCATCGAGGCCGCCGACGCCGACGCCGCCGAGGTCGAGGCCCGCATCACCGCATTGGCCGACGATTACCTGCGGCAGAAGGACTATCTCACGCAGCGCTGGGCCTGAAGGGCTCAAGGAGGTCGACATGTGGACGTTCATGGATGAGGTCCTCCGCCGGACCTGGGCCGGCTTCGCGGACCGCCTCATCGCCTTCGGACCCAACCTGCTGGCCATGCTCGTGACGATCCTGGTCGGCGTCGTGCTGGCGGGTGCGCTGCACGTCGTGCTCAGGTGGGTGCTCCCGCGCATCGGGGTCGACCGCTTCGCCGAGCGCACCGGCGTCGCCACGGTGATGGAGAAAGGGGGTATCGCGAAGCAACCCTCCCTCGTGCTGGCCGCCGCGGTCGCCTGGGCCGTGCTGGGCGTGTTCGCGCTGTTCTCCATCGCCGCCCTCGACATCGAGATCGCGATGGGGCTGATCGCGGATACCTTCGCCTATCTGCCGCAGCTCATCATCGGGTTCGCGATCCTGCTGCTGGGCGGACTCGTCGCCGCGTTCGTGCGCCGGAGCGTGCTCATCGCGGCCGTGAACGCCGGCCTGCCCTCGGCCAGGCTCCTCGCCGGGGGAGCCCAGACCGCCTTGCTGGTCCTGTTCTCGGCCATGGCGCTCGAGCATCTCGGCGTCGGCCGCCACGTCATCCTCATCGCCTTCGCGATCCTGTTCGGGGGGGTGGTCCTGGCGCTGGCGCTGGCGTTCGGGCTGGCAGGGCGGGACCTCGCACATGGGTTCCTGGAGCGTGCGTCCCGGGAGTCGAAGCAGCCGGGGAACGACTTCTCCCGGCACCTGTAGCAGCGTGGGAACGGCGTCGCCTGCCCCGGGTGGGTCCCGATCCTCTTGCCACCAGCGCCCCGGGGGTTATACCTTGTACCTCAAGGTATGGAACCCACGAACCCGATCCTCCTGCCCAAAGAGCTGGTCGCAGCCTCCTCCCGGCCCATGGTCCTCTCCATCCTGGCCGGCGGGGAAAGCTACGGCTGGGAGATCCTCCAGCGCGTGCGCCTGCTCTCCGGGGGCAGGATCGAGTGGTCCGACGGGATGCTCTATCCCGTGCTTCGCCGGCTGGAGAAGGAGAAGCTGGTCACCGGGGAGTGGCGGACCGTGGAGTCGGGGCGGAAGCGCAGGTACTACCGGCTCAGCGCGAAGGGGCGGGAGCAGCTCGACGAGGACCGGGCGAGCTGGAGCGCCGTCCACGGGGCTCTGAGCCTGACCTGGGGAGGGAGCCGTGTTTGACCTCGATGCGGCGGTGGGAGCGTGGAGGACCGCGTTCGCGCGGGATCGCGGGTTCTCCACCGCGGACCTGGACGAGCTGGAGGACCATCTGCGGGCGGCGTACGAGGTGGAGCTCCACCTCGACCCGGGGCTCGCCCCGGCCCGTGCCTTCGAGGAGGCCCGCTCCGTGCTGGGCGCCCCTGCGGAGCTCTCCGGGGAATTCGCCAAGGTCACCGGCAAGGCCTGGCGCTGGCTGCTCCGGGCCGGCTGGGCGACGTTCGCCCTGGCTTGGTTCCTCCCGGTGCACCGCTTCGGCAACACGCTCTTCGAGTTCGAGTGGAAGGAAGGCCTCCTCCCGGGCGTGGAGGCGTTCCTTCTCGCCCTGACACCCGCGGGCGACCCCATTCCCGTGATGAGCGCGCTCACCAACCTGGCCATGGCGGCGACGTTCTGGCGGATCGGGGACGCGGGCCGCCAGCGCGTGGGTGCACTCGCCGGGCTCCTGCTCGCCAGCGTGGTGCTGAACCTCTGGTGGGTGGTGGTGTGGGCCGACCAGCCTTCCGAGCTCCTGGCGGGCTACTGGGCCTGGACCGCGAGCTTCGGCGTCGTCGGGGCCGGGCTGGCGCTGCGCGCCCGGGCACTCCCGGATCCGGGCTCCCACCCCCAGCTCACGACGCGCTGAGCGGAGGGGCGCGCCGGCCCGCGTCCCCCACCGCAGCCCATCCGCTCCCTGGCGGGGCCGCCCGCGGCTTCGCAATTTCGGCTCGTCCACCTGGCCGCGACCCAGCACCGGAGACCCAAGGTCTCGAGGAGGAGCACGATGAAGGACCTGGCCATCCAGCTCACCCATCATCCCGGCGACCTCGCCAGGATCTCGGAGGCGCTGGCCCACCGCAGCGTGAACATCAAGGCGCTGGCGGCCCTCACGGTCGGGGTGGACGCGGTGGTGCGCATCCTCCCGGACGATATCGTCGCGGCCCGCGCCGCGCTCGAGGCGGCCAACATCCGCTTCGTGGAGGGCGAGGTCAACACCGTGCTCATCGAGAACAAGGCCGGCGCCCTGGCCGGCGTCGCGACCCGGATGGCCGCGGAAGGGATCAACCTCGAGGCCATCTACCTCACCGGGATCATGGACGACCTGGTGGAGGTGGCATTCGTCAGCGACAACCCGAAGAAGACCAAGAAGCTGCTGGAGGAGTTCTGAAGGGAGGCCGGCGTCCGCGCGTATGAGGGGAGACCCGCGGCATCCCAGGCTTCCCATGATCCAGACGTCCCCCAACGCTCCCGAGCGGCTCACAGACGGCTCCACCTGGTACTGGAGCCGCGTCTTTCCCACCCTGTGGAGCACGCTCCTGGGGATCTTCGTGGTCCTGCTCTGGATGGGCGTCCTGGGGGACGTCGCGGAGGCGGCGGGGGTGAGGGCGGGCGTCACCGCGGCCTGGGTCGGCTTCTCCGTGGTCTTCTTCCGCATGTTCGGGAGCCTCGTGGACGTGTGGCTCGACGGCGACGACCTCCTGGTGGGCGACCCGGCCAGGGGGACGCGCATCAGCCTCCGGGACGTGCGGGAGGTGAGGGAGAGCCGGCTCCGGCAGGTGAAGAGCATCACGCTGGAGTTGGGGCGTCCCACGCAGTGGGGCACCTCCATCACCTTCGTTCCGAAAGGCCTCAAGACCTTTCTCTTCCCCTACGCGTCCAGCCCGGTGGCCGACCGCCTCCGGGAGAGGAGGGAGCGGCTCCTCACTCCGGGTTGACGTGTTCGCCGGGAGTGGCGCGAATCGGCGCGTTTCCGGATACTTGTAGGCGCCCCCCAGGGCTCCTCGTGCAGGAAGGGAATGGGAGTGAGGCCCGAGCCCGGCAACGAACCGGACCACGACAAGTGGGCGGCGGTCGTCTCCAGCGCCGAGGACCACGTGCGTCGGGACGCCACCTACGCCCCGGGTCGCGCACGCCCCCTGCCCGGGCGCAACGCCCTCCTGGTGGCCGCGGGGGTGGTGCTGGCCGTCGGCGTCGCCCTGGCCGCCCCCCGGGTGATGCCCGGCTCGCCGGCCTCACTTCCCGTGACCGAGCAGGCCTCCGACCTGCGCGCCGAGGCGGCCCTCCTCATCGAGCAGATCGAGGCGTACCGCCAGGAGCGGGGCACGCTCCCCCAGCCGTCCATGCTGGCGCCGTTCCTTGAAGAAGGGTACAGCTACCGCATCGTGGACGAGGTCATGGGCCGCTACGAGGTGCGCCGGAGCGCCGGAGGGGTGGAGGTCACGTACGACGGGTCCCTCCCCCTGGGGCTCTGGCTCGTGATCGGCGGCAACTCCGACGGAGGGTCGCCATGAGCCGACCCCTCGGACGCGGTGGCTTCACGCTCATCGAGGTCCTCACCGTCTCGCTCCTGCTGGGGGCGCTGGCGGGGATCGCCACGCCCCAGCTGTCGCGTGCGATCCACCGGGCGGGCGCCGCCAAGGTGGTGGCCGATGCCCACACCCTCACGCTGGCGACGCGCGCGTTCATGGCGGCAGGTGGCACGCTCCCCGCCAGCAGCGACTGGAGCATGGCGCCCACCGGGCTGAGCGCGTACCTGGAAGAGACCATGACCTTCAGCTTCCGGGACGTGGAGTACCGCTTCGTCACCCAGCCGGCCATCGGCGTGGCGCAGCTCTGGGTAGGGTACGAGGCGGGATCGGGGGTCGGTGAGGCGCTGCAGCGCTTCCGGCGCCCCGGGGAGGTGACCTGGACACCCACCCGGACCACGTTCGTGCTGGTGAAGTAGGGTGTCGAACCAGAGCCATTGGATCGTGCGCGTCGCCCGCGGCGCGGGGCTCCCGGGTGCAGACGCGCTCCAGGTCGCGGCGCGCACCCCGGCTCCCGAGGCATGGGCCGCGGTCACGGTGGCGTGCGGCGTGGGGGAGGACGAGCTGGCCGCCATCGTCGCCAAGTGGTTCAAGCTGGACGTGGCGGACTTCCAGAACCTCGACCCCTCCGCTTCCAAGTTCCTCCCCGGAACGGTGGCCCGGCGCTTCGGCGTGTTCCCCGTGACGGAGGAAGAGCGTCACCTGACGGTGGCCACCGCCGATCCCTGCGACGTCCAGGCGGAGCAGCAGATCGGCTTCGCTTCCGGCCGGACGCCCAAGCTGCAGATCGCACCCCCGAGCCGCATCGCCGAGTACACCGAGGCTACGTACTCGCCGGGAAAGGCGGTCGACACCCTGCTCAACCGCATGGATGCGGGGCGCGACCCGCGGGTGAAGATCCTCGCGGAGGAGGAGCCTGCGCCCGAGCCCCTGGTGGCCCTGGACGACGCCGACGACGGCATGGACGCCGGGCCCATCGTCAAGCTCACCAACATGATCCTGGAGGACGCGGTGACCAAGGCTGCGTCCGACATCCACCTCCAGCCCCTGCCGACCGGAGGGGTGATCCGCCTGCGCATCGACGGAGTGCTGCGCAGCGGGATCACGGTGCCGCTCCCCGTGCTAGGGCGCGTCATCTCACGCATCAAGATCATCAGCCGCCTGGACATCTCCGACAAGATGCGCCCACAGGACGGGCGAGCCCGGATCCGCATCGCCGGGAAGACCTACGACCTGCGCATCTCCACGGTCCCGGTGCGCGGCGGCGAGAAAGCGGTCATCCGCATTCTGGACCCGCACAAGTCGGGCGCGCTGGACGAGTCCGGACTCCCGGCCCGCGAGGTGCAGCGGCTGCGACGGGTGCTGCGCAACCGGGACGGGATCCTGGTGGTCACCGGGCCCACGGGCTCAGGCAAGACCACCACCATGTACGCGGCCCTCAGGGAGATCGCCACCGAGGACGTCAACATCATGACGGTGGAGGACCCGGTGGAGTACGAGCTCTCCGGGCTCACCCAGATCCAGGTGGACACGAAGCAGGGGATCACCTTCCAGAGCGCGCTGAAGGCCATCCTGCGGCAGGACCCGGACGTCATCTTCGTCGGGGAGATCCGGGACCAGGCCACCGCCGAGACGGCGGCGCAGGCCAGCCTCACCGGGCACCTGGTGCTGGCCACCGTCCACGCCAACGACGCCGTGGGATCGGTGCGCCGGTTCCTGGACCTGGGGCTGGACGCCGCCACCATCTCCGAGACGCTGAGAGGGGCGCTGGCCCAGCGGCTCCTGCGCACGCTCTGCCACGACTGCGCCCAGCCGGTGGAGGGGGAGCTCACGCCCGACGAGATGGTGCTGACGCAGCGCTTCGGCGTCCAACCCATCATGCGCCCCGGCGGGTGCGAGGAGTGCGGTGGGTCCGGGTACCGGGGCCGCCGGCCGGTCGTGGAGATGATCCTCCCGAGCCAGGAGCTCCTTCGCATGGTGGCCGCGGAGGCGCCCCACATGGATCTGGTGACCCGCGCCCGCGAGGACGGGATGCGCACCATGCTGGAGGGGGCGCTGGACCTGGTCGCCGAGGGCCTCACCACGCTCGCCGAAGTGGAGCGGGTGATCGGCGAGGACGCTGCGGACGCCGCGGCGTCCACGGCGCCGGCGCCCCCCACGCCGCCCGATGCGGCACCGGCTCCCGCGCCGCCTCCTCCGGAGGGCGTCGGCGAGCCAGATCGGAAGAGCGTCGT
>JBFYZE010000495.1:0-3197 GCA_041309665.1 Gemmatimonadales bacterium
CCCTGGGCACCATCACGTCCCAGGCGGTGAGCTCGTCCAGGTGGAGCGCACGCTCGACAAGAAGGCTCTCGTGCTCCTCGATCACGCCTTCCTCCGTGCCCAGCTCCTGGATCTCCCGGAGCTCACGGACGCCGGCCCGGTCCTCGCTCTGCTGACCCGGGAAGAGCGCGCGCTCCAGCTTCGCCAGAGGACGCATGACCAGGCCCATCCCTCCACGCAGCACCAGGAGGGGCGGGGAAGCCAGGAGGGCCAGCCGGACCGGGTGACGCGCGGCCACGAAGCGCGGGAGCACGTCGGTGATGAGGAGGACCACGAAGATGCCTCCCACGAGCATCCCCAGTGCCGGGAGCGGCCCCCAGCTCCGGGAGCTGACGATGGTGGCGATGCCCACGGCCGCCAGGTTCAACGCCCGGGTGACGAGGCGCAGGACCATGCGCGTGCGCCCCTCGTCACGGCGGAGCTCCGCGAGCGCCTGGGCGCCCGTGAAGCCCTCGTCCTGGAGCGCCCGTATCCTCGAGGTCCCCACCTGGAGGACGGCGGCTCCGAGGGCGGTGAGGAGGGCGGAAAGGAGCAGGAGGACCGCCACCGTGCCCAGGGTCACCCCGGTCACGGCCTCGGGACTCCGCGGCGGCACCCGGCCGCCGGCGTGCGTGGGCCTACGTCCACCCGCTGGACTCCTTGAGGAGCTCTTGGATCACATCCCTGGTGCGCCGCCCGTCGGCCTCGGCCTCGAAGTTGAGCACGAGGCGGTGGGCGAGCACGGCGGGAGCCACCGCGCGGACATCGTCCAGCGACGGCATGGGCGACCCCCGGGCCGCAGCCCGGGCCTTGGCGCCCAGCACCAGGTACTGCGACGCCCGGGGACCCGCTCCCCAGGCAACATAACGCCCCGCCACGGCGGCCGCCTCGTCCCCGGGCCGGGTGGACCGGGCGAGGCGGACCGCGAAGGACACCAGCGACGGCGCCACCGGGACGCGGCGGACGAGGTGCTGCAGCTCGATGAGCTCCGGCGCCGACACCACGCCCCGGATGGCCTCCTCCGTGCCCCCGGTGGTCCTCATGGCGATCTCCTCCTCCTCGGCTCGGGACGGATAGCCGATGGGGAGCTCCATCATGAACCGGTCCAGCTGGGCCTCGGGGAGGGGGTAGGTCCCTTCCTGCTCGATGGGGTTCTGGGTCGCCAGCACGAAGAAGGGCGGCGCCAGGTGGTACGTCTCGCCGGCCGCGGTCACCGCGCGCTCCTGCATGGCCTGGAGGAGTGCGGCCTGGGTCTTGGGCGGGGTGCGGTTGATCTCGTCCGCCAGGACGATGTTGGCGAAGATGGGCCCCTTCACGAAGCGGAAGACCCTCCGCCCCGTGGTCCGGTCCTCCTCGATGACCTCGGTGCCGGTGATGTCCGTGGGCATGAGGTCGGGGGTGAACTGGATGCGGCTGAACGCCAGGTCCAACGACTCCGCGAGCGTCTGGATGAGCAGCGTCTTGGCCAGCCCCGGCACCCCGACCAGAAGGGCGTGGCCGTTGGCGAGCAGCGCGGTGAGCAGCCCGTCCACCACCTCGTGCTGGCCGACGATCCTCTTCTCCACCTCGGTGCGGAGCGCCGACGCCACGTCCGCAGCGCGTTCGAGGAGCCGGAGGTCCCGGTCCGCGGTGTTTCCCTTCGTGGTCATCTGGTAGGGCTCGGGTCCCGCGCGCAGCCGGGACGGTGGAGGTGCGGATCGGCGAGATCCATGCGACGGTCCGGAGGGGCGCGAAAGTAGGCCTCGTGGAATCGGCACGTCAAGCAATCCCGGGGCTCCCAGGGCGTCGGAATCTTCGCTTGCGTGCGATTTCACAATGGACTATTCTTTGCGGCCTTGAGCCCAAAGGGGGCCGTCACGATGGCATCCAGGAGCCGGTGAAGGGGAGTCGGCCGCGGGACCAGAAACGCGTTCCCGCGGAGGCCATCGGCCTGGGTCTCAACGTCGTCGTCGCCGCCTTCCTGTTCGGGTTCCTGGGCCAGTGGATTGGGAAGCGAGTGGGGGCTGAGGAGGCTTTGACGCTGATCGGCGGCCTCGTGGGCGCCGCCGCCGGGTTCTACAGCCTCTACCTGCATGTGGTCGGGCGCCCCCGGAGAGATCGAGACAAGAGAGCGTGATGAAGGCCTTGGGCGGATATGCGGTCGCCACAACTCTGATCGTGACCCTCGCCGTGGGCGGGATGTGGGCGTTCCTCGATGCCGATGGGCGCTCGAGCCTGCTCCTGGCCTCGGGGCTCGCGCTTCCCGTCCAGTGGGCGCTCTTCCTGCTGGTGGTGAGGGCCCTGGGCGACTCCACCCAATTCCTCCTCCGGTGGGGGATCGGAGTCTTCGCCCGCATGGCCCTGGTGGCCGCGGTCGGGCTCCTCCTCCCCAGGCTCGGCGGCCTCGACGGGAGCGTGCTCATCCTGTCCCTGTGCGGCTTCTTCTTCGTCCTGCTCCTGCTCGAGCCCTTGTTCTTCCGCAGCCACGCACCGGCACGGTTCGCGCAATGACCTTCTCCCGGATGATGCAGGATCACGCGGTCGAGGCGGCCGGCGGCCACGGAGAGACCACCGCCGAGGGGATCGGCTCCATCGCCGAGATCCCGGCCTTCATCTCGCACCACCTCGAGGACGCCCGGGAGTTCCACTTCGCCGGGCTGCACTTCGACCTTGGACCGCTGGCCTTCGACCCCATCCACCTGGGGCCGGTCACCCTCGATCTGTCCCCCACCCGCCAGCTCTTCTTCATCTTCCTGGCGGCGCTGCTGTGCATCGCCATCTTCGTCCCGGTGGCCCGGGCCCTGGTCCACAAGGACACCACGAGGGCGCCCCGCGGGTTCTCCAACGCCATGGAGGCGCTGGTCCTCTACTTCCGGGACAACGTGGTCCGCTCCAACATCGGCCACGGCGCCGACGGCTACACGCCGTTCGTCCTGACCATCTTCTTCTTCGTCCTGTTCATGAACCTCCTGGGGCTCACCCCCCTCGGGGTGACCCCCACCGGGAATCTCTCCGTTACCGCCGGCATGGCGCTCATCGCGTTCGTGGTGGTGGAGGTGAGCGGGATGCGGGCGCTGGGCTGGAAGGGCTATGCCCAGACCGTCTTCTTCATGCCCCACGGGCTCCCGACGGTCATGAAGCCGGTCATGCTCCTCATCATGGCCCCGGTGGAGTTCCTGGGTAAGCTCACCAAGCCTTTC
>JBFYZE010000496.1:0-5302 GCA_041309665.1 Gemmatimonadales bacterium
CCAGTTCGTGAAGGGGCCCGCCCCCCGGCCCCATACCCGGTGTACACGGAGGGCGTCCCGTTGACACCCTTCCACCCACCGTCTAGCTTACCATGCTCTGTCGGATCAGCCTCGCAAGGCTCCCGAAGGCAGACGCGCCGCGGTGGCGCGTTTTTTCACGCAACCGAAGATCCATGCCGACGATCAGCCAGCTCGTGCGGAAGGGCCGCCAGGACGTCACGTCGAAGAACAAGGCGCCGGCCCTCCAGAAGAACCCCCAGAAGCGGGGCGTCTGCACGCGCGTGTACACCACCACTCCGAAGAAGCCCAACTCGGCGCTCCGGAAGGTGGCACGTGTGCGCCTCACGAACGGCTACGAGGTCACGGCCTACATCCCCGGGGAGGGTCACAACCTCCAGGAGCACAGCATCGTGCTCATCCGCGGCGGCCGTGTGAAGGACCTCCCCGGCGTCCGTTACCACATCATCCGGGGCACGTTGGACGCCTCGGGGGTGGATGGACGCCACAAGAGTCGCTCCAAGTACGGGGCCAAGCGGCCCAAGTAAGGCGAATAGACGATGAGCCGTCGTTCCAGTGCCGTGCGCAGGGAGACCCCTGCTGATCCGCGCTTCGATTCCCAGACCGTCACCAAGTTCGTGTGCAACTTGATGTACGATGGGAAGAAGTCGAACGCGGAGGCCATCTTCTATGGCGCCATGGACCTCCTGGAGCAGCGCTCGGGCCAGCCCGGGATCGCTGTGTTCCAGCAGGCGCTGAACAACGCCAAGCCGGCCCTCGAGGTGAAGAGCCGGCGTGTCGGCGGTGCCACCTACCAGGTTCCGGTGGAGGTCCGCCCCGAGCGGCGCACCGCCCTGGCCAGCCGGTGGCTCATCGGCTACGCGCGGGCCCGCTCGGAGAAGACGATGGCCGAGCGGCTGGCGGCGGAGCTCCTCGCGGCGAGCCGCGGCGAGGGTTCGACGATCAAGAAGAAGGAAGACACCCACCGTATGGCCGAGGCCAACAAGGCGTTCGCCCACTATCGGTGGTAGCACCGCACCCCCCGGCCGCGCGCAGTGCGCGGCCTCCAGGGGGCGCAAGGACAATTCGGGACGCGCGACGGCCTGCGGGCCCTCTCCGGTCACGGTGAGCGCGGACAGCTGACGAGCCCTGCTGAATGGGCCGCAGCGGCACAGGCCGCGCTCTTTTTATTCGCCCGGGTCCGGGAACGGACCCGACGCCACAGGACGAACACGGGAACTCAGGAAGGACCCAGGATCTGATGCCACGTACCACGCCACTGCCGCATCTGCGCAACATCGGCATCATGGCGCATATCGACGCCGGCAAGACCACGACCACCGAGCGCATCCTGTTCTACACCGGACGGGTGCACAAGATGGGCGAGGTCCATGAAGGCGCTGCGACCATGGACTGGATGGAGCAGGAGCAGGAGCGCGGGATCACCATCACGTCCGCCGCGACCACGGCGCACTGGTTGCGCGATGGCACGGACTACCGGGTCAACATCATCGACACCCCCGGGCACGTGGACTTCACCGCCGAGGTGGAGCGCTCCCTGCGGGTGCTGGATGGCGCCGTCGCGGTGTTCTGCGCTGTCGGCGGAGTAGAGCCCCAGTCCGAGACGGTATGGCGCCAGGCGGACCGCTACGGCGTACCGCGCATCGCGTTCGTGAACAAGATGGACCGCATCGGCGCGGACTTCATGAACGTGGTCGGGATGATGAAGGAGCGGCTGGGCGCCAATGCCCACCCGGTCCAGTATCCCCTGGGCGAGGGCGAGCTGTTCACCGGCATCGTGGACATCGTCGAGGGCACGGCCATCGTCTTCGAGGACGAGCTGGGCTCGAAGTTCTCCAGGCGCCCCGTGCCCGAGACGCTCACCAAGATCATCGCAGAGCTCCGCCACAACCTGGTGGAGGCGGCGGTCGAGCACGACGACCAGCTCATCGAGAAGTACCTGGCCGGCCAGCAGCTCTCCAACGACGAGCTCCGCCACGCCATCCGGGCCGCCACGAGCAAGGGCGTCCTGTTCCCGGTCTTCTGCGGCTCCGCCTTCAAGAACAAGGGCATCCAGCCCCTGCTCGACGGGGTCGTGGACTACCTGCCGTCTCCGGTGGACGTGCCCCCCATCAAGGGCCACCTGCCGCACCACGACGAGACCTTCGAGACCCGCGAGGCCTCCGACGACGCCCCGTTCGCGGCGCTCGCCTTCAAGATCATGACCGACCCGTACGTGGGTAAGCTCACGTTCTTCCGGGTCTACTCGGGCTCGCTGCCGTCGGGGAGCTACATCTACAACGCCAGCAAGGACCGCCGGGAGCGCGTGGGTCGCATCCTCCAGATGCATGCCAACAAGCGTGAGGAGCTGGAAGAGGTGTGGGCCGGTGAGATCGCCGCGGCCATCGGCCTCAAGGAAGTGAAGACGGGCGACACGCTCTGCGTCGAGACCCATCCGATCATCCTGGAGGCCATGAAGTTCCCGGAGCCCGTCATCGCCGTGGCCATCGAGCCCAAGACGAAGGCGGACCAGGACAAGCTGGCCACGGGGCTCTCGAAGCTGGCGGACGAGGATCCCACGTTCCGCGTGTCCACGGACCCGGAGACCAGCCAGACGATCATCGCCGGCATGGGCGAGCTCCACCTCGAGATCATCGTGGACCGCCTGCGCCGCGAGTTCGGCGTCGAGGCCAACATCGGCCGTCCCCAGGTGGCGTACCGCGAGACCATCCGGAGCCGGGCCGAGAACGTCGAGGGCAAGTTCGTCCGCCAGACCGGCGGCCGCGGCCAGTACGGGCACGTGGTGATCAACGTGGAGCCGGGCCAGACCGGCAGCGGCTTCGTCTTCGAGGACAAGATCATCGGCGGCGTGATCCCCCGGGAGTACATCCGCCCGGTGGAGCAGGGGATCCGGGAGGCGCTGGGGAACGGCATCCTGGCCGGATACCCCGTCATCGACGTCAAGGTGGAGCTGGTGTACGGCTCCTACCACGACGTGGATTCCAGCGAGATGGCGTTCAAGATCGCCGGCTCCATGGCCATCAAGGACGCCATCAGGAAGGCCAAGCCGGTGCTGCTGGAGCCGGTGATGGACGTCGAGGTCGTCACCCCCGCCGAGTACATGGGTGACCTCATCGGCGACCTGTCCTCCCGGCGCGGCCGGGTGGGGGGAATGACCGAGCGGGCGGGCGCGCGCGTGATCGGCGCCTCGGTCCCCCTCGGCGAGATGTTCGGGTACTCGACGACCCTCAGGTCGCTGTCACAGGGCCGGGCCGTCTACACCATGCAGTTCGCGCACTACGAAGAGGTCCCGAAGTCCAAGGCGGAGGAGATCATGGCCGCCTCCGGGTCCAACTGAGTCCATCCCCAGCAGCACCGTTCAAAACGAGGAAGAGCGATGGCTAAGGCGAAGTTCCAGCGGACCAAGCCGCACGTGAACGTAGGGACCATCGGTCACGTGGACCACGGGAAGACCACTCTGACCGCGGCCCTCACCAAGGTCTCCGCAGACAAGGGCTACTCCACCAAGTACGTGTCCTACGACGAGGTGGCCAAGGCGTCGGAGTCGCAGGGGCGTCGTGACGCGACGAAGATCCTGACGATCGCGACCTCCCACGTCGAGTACGAGTCCGACAAGAGGCACTATGCCCACGTGGACTGCCCCGGCCACGCCGACTACGTGAAGAACATGATCACGGGCGCGGCGCAGATGGACGGCGCCATCCTGGTGGTCAGCGCGACGGACGGCCCCATGCCCCAGACGCGCGAGCACATCCTGCTCGCTCGCCAGGTCAACGTGCCGCACATCGTCGTGTTCCTGAACAAGTGCGACCTGGCCGACGACCCCGAGCTCCTCGAGCTGGTCGAGCTCGAGGTCCGCGAGCTGCTCTCGCACTACGGCTTCGACGGTGACACCACGCCCATCATCCGCGGCTCGGCCCTCAAGGCCATCGAGGGTGACCCGCAGTGGATCGCCGGGATCAACGAGACCATGGAAGCGCTCGACGCGCACGTGCCCGAGCCCATCCGTGAGACCGAGAAGCCGTTCCTGATGCCCGTGGAGGACGTGTTCTCCATCACCGGCCGCGGCACCGTGGCCACGGGCCGGATCGAGCGCGGCATCGTGAAGGTGGGCGAGGAGGTCGAGCTGGTCGGCTTCGGCACCAGCCGCAAGACGGTGGTCACCGGCGTCGAGATGTTCCGCAAGCTGCTGGACGAGGGCCGCGCCGGCGACAACGTCGGCCTCCTCCTCCGCGG
The DNA here is from genome assembly GCA_041309665.1 of Gemmatimonadales bacterium. GTDB lineage: Bacteria > Gemmatimonadota > Gemmatimonadetes > Longimicrobiales > Gaopeijiaceae > SZUA-318. The sequence continues at coordinate 4,255 of JBFYZE010000496.1, forward strand.
CGTGGGCAAGGAAGAGATCGAGCGCGGCCAGGTGCTGGCCAAGCCCGGCACGGTGAAGCCCCACACCAAGTTCAAGGGCGAGGTCTACATCCTCACGAAGGAAGAGGGCGGCCGCCACACGCCGTTCTTCAACAACTACCGCCCGCAGTTCTACTTCCGCACCACGGACGTGACCGGCGCGGCGCACCTGCCCGCGGGTGTCGAGATGGTGATGCCCGGCGACAACGTGCAGATGGAGATCGAGCTCATCACACCGATCGCGCTCGAGAAGCAGCTCCGGTTCGCTATCCGCGAGGGTGGCCGCACCGTGGGCTCCGGCGTGGTGACCGAGGTCATCGAGTAGATGCAGGAACCGGCGGGGAGTCTCCACATCGGAGGCTCCCCGCCGCTCACTGGGACAAGAGATGGCAGACAGAATCCGAATCCGACTGAAGGCGTTCGACCACTGGGTGGTCGATCAGACCGCCGCCGACATCGTGCGGACGGCGCAGAAGACCGGGGCGACGGTGCGCGGGCCCATCCCGCTTCCGACGCGCCGTCAGCGCTGGACCGTGCTCCGCTCTCCCCACGTGGACAAGAAGAGTCGGGAGCAGTTCGAGCTTCGGACGCACAAGCGGCTGATTGACATCGTGGACAGCCGCCCGCAGACGATCGACGCGTTGACCAAGCTGGATCTCCCGGCTGGTGTCGACGTCGAGATCAAGGTCGACTGACGGAGGAACTCCGGAAAATGCCCGGATTGATCGGTAGGAAGATCGGCATGACGCGGATCTTCGATGCGGAGGGGACCCAGATCCCCGTGACCGTCATCGAGGCCGGTCCGTGCCCGGTCGTTCAAGTGAAGTCCCTGGGCGGGAACGGGGAGCGCGCTGTCCAACTGGGCTTCGGTGCCCAGAAGGCGAGCCGCGCGCCGAAGGCCGAGGTGGGGCACGCCGCCAAGGCGGGCCTCCAGGCTGCTCCCAGCATCCTGCGCGACTTCCGCGTGGACGCCAACGAGAGCGTGGAGGTGGGCCAGGAGCTCACCGTCCTTCAGTTCGAGCCCGGTGAC
>JBFYZE010000497.1:0-4489 GCA_041309665.1 Gemmatimonadales bacterium
GACGCCGCGCTGAAGCGCGGCGGCCCTCGTTGTTTGCGCCATCCGATGGGATCGTCGTCCAGCGGCGGCCGCCGGGAATCAGCGGCTCGTCGCCGACCCCCGGAGACGGTGCCCACGGACCCTCCCTGCCGTGCGATGAGAGCGACGGGGTCACACGCGGAGCTGCGTAGAGCCCGAGGCCGGGGCCGCGGCTACCTCTGCTCCTTCCAGAGCCAGACCGCGAGGGCGCCTGGCCCCACCACGGCAGGGATGCTGGCCCACATCGGCACCACGAACGAGCCGACCGTGACTGCCACTCCCGCCAGGAGGCGTAGGGTGTGCCCCACCGCCACGAGGGAGAGGAAGCAGATCGCCACCAATGCAGCGGGCTTCATGAGATTCTCTCCTTGAAGGGGAGCTCCGCGTCGCACAGCGAGCGACGCGGTCACGCGACTGCCAGCGCGAGGGCGACGCCGAGCACGATGAGGAGGCCTCCCACGACTTGACGATAGGCCGCCGGAGGGATGCGGCCGAGGAGAGGTACGCCGAGGAACGTCCCGACGACCACCCCCACCGTGCCGGCCAGCCACAGAGGAACGGTGGCAACGAGAGTCGGAGCACGCAGGACGATGTAGATCGGCACGCGTGCCGCGTCCACGAGAAGAGCCGAGGCGGTAGCCGTCGCCACCAGCGCCCGGGTCTGAAGCTGGAAGCCCAGGAGCGCCGCGGCGCGGATCCCTCCCTGGTTGCCTACCAGCCCTCCGAATACGCCCGAAACCGCACCGCCGGTGAGCCTCCAGAAGCGCGTGGTCGGGAGGGGGATGGGGCGCCGCAACAACTCGGCACCTCCCGCCATGACGAGCAGCACGGCCAGGACCGCTGTCAGGGTGCCGCTGCCGAGGATGGACTGCAGGGTCGCACCGGCGAGTCCACCCGCGGCGCTCGCGATGCCGAACTGCCGGAAGGTCGGGCGGTCGATGTCCGCCCGGAGTCGCCAGAAGCGCACAGCCGTGGCGACGACATGCGGAACCGCGACGATCGCGACCGCCTCCGCCACCGGGAAGGAGACCAGCAGGAAGGGGGTCAGCAGGCTTCCGATGCCGAAGCCGGACACCGCGGCCACGGCACCGGCAGCTACTGCCACGAGTCCGAACACCACCGGTGATTCGAAGATGAGCAACCCCCTTCCGTGGGACGCCGCCGCCGGTCGCTGCCGCTACACGCGCCGGGGGCCCCTCGCCCGTCTGGAAACTGGAGGGTCGGCCCGGAGCCAGGTAGGGTCCACGCCCTCGGCATCCGATGAGACGAACCATCCAGCCTGCCGCCGGGCCGCTTCGCCCGGAAGGTGAGGGGGGGCCGTTGCGCATACATAGAAGCGCCATGTATACTACCTCTATGTATCCACGTCACCCGCATGCCATCGCCCCTGGCCGCTCGACATGGACATAGGCAAGGACCTCGTCGCCGCGTCCGCCACGCCCCTGGTGCTGGCCATCCTCAGCGAGGGTGAGAGCTACGGCTACGCCATCATCAAGCGCGTGTTCGAGCTGTCCGGCGGGGAGCTGCGGTGGACGGACGGCATGCTCTATCCGGTCCTCCATCGCCTGGAGAACAACGGCCTGGTGAAGGCCAACTGGGGCGAGTCCGAGACGGGCCGGCGGCGGAAGTACTACAGGCTCACGGAGCAGGGCTCCGCGGAGCTCAAGAACCAGCGACGGCAGTGGCGGGTCGTGAACGAGACGCTCTTCTCGACCCCGTTCAAGTCGTTCCAACTCGTGCCGCAGGGGGCATGATGGCGCACGCAGGAGGTGGTCCAGTGCTCGACGAACGGATCAGTGAGTGGCGGACCTACGTGCGCCGGCGGCAGGCCATCGCCGCCCGGGACGTGGATGAGCTCGAGGACCACCTCCGGAGCAAGGTCGCCGACCTCGTGAAGGCGGGGCTCGACGAGGAGGAGGCGTTCCTCATCGGCGTGAAGCGCCTCGGCGAACTCGACACGCTGTCCCGTGAGTTCGCCCGCGAGCACTCGGAGCGCCTGTGGAAGCGCCTGGTTGTTTCGGATGCCGACACGGGAGGGACGGGCTGGGGCCGGGAGGCGCTGGTGGCACTGGGGCTGGCGGTGGCGGCTGGGGTCGCCGTCAAGGTGCCCGAGCTCTTCGGGCTCACCATCGAAGACGGCGGGCCTGCCGCGGAGTCCTTCTACGTCAGGAACTTCAGCCTCTTCGTCCTGCCCTTCCTCGCGGGGTTCTTCGCGTGGAAGCGCGGCATGGACCCCGCCGGCCTGCTGCGGCTGGCGGCGCCCTTCATCGCGGGCGCCCTGGCCGTCAACCTGATCCCCTTCTCACCCCTGGGGCACACGGAGGTGCTGGCAGCCCTGCACCTCCCCATGGCGCTCTGGCTCGCTGTGGGCATCGGGTACGCGGGCGGCGCGTGGCGGAGCCACGACCAGCGCATGAACTACGTGCGCTTCTCAGGGGAGTGGTTCATCTACCTCGCCCTCATCGCCATGGGCGGCGGCGTTCTCATGGGATCCACCGTGTTCATCTTCAGCGCCATCGGCATGGACGCGGAGTGGCTCCTCAACAACTGGATCCTCCCTTGCGGCGTCATGGGGGCGATCATCATCGCTGGCTGGCTGGTGGAGGCCAAGCAGAGCGTCATCGAGAACATGGCACCCGTCCTCACCCTGCTCTTCACGCCCCTCTTCACCCTCCTGCTCCTGGCGTTCCTGGGTACCATGGTCTGGACGGGCAGCGGGATCAACGTGGAGCGCGAGGTCCTCATCGGGTTCGACCTGATCCTCGTGGTCGTGGTGGGCCTGCTCCTGTACGCCATCTCCGCCAGGGACCCCCAGGCCGAGCCTGGCTTCTTCGACGTCCTGCAGCTCGTGCTGGTGGTCTGCGCCCTCCTGGTCGACGCCATGGCGCTCTGGGCCATCCTCGCGCGCATCTCCGAGTTCGGCTTCAGCCCCAACCGCGTGGCCGCCCTGGGCGAGAACGTCATCCTGGTGGTGAACCTGGGCTGGTCCGCCGTTCTCTACGCCAGGTTCCTGCGGAGGCGCGCGGGCTTCGCGGCGCTGGAGCGGTGGCAAACGGCATACCTGCCGGTGTACGCCGTGTGGGCGTGGATCGTGGTGGTGGTCTTCCCGCTGGCGTTCCGGTTCCAATAGAGGCGGGGGAGACGCGAATGCCGAAGTGGCTGCGGCGCATCCGAGGCGCCATCGGCATGGGCCTGACGTGGGCGTTAGCCTGGTTCGCGGCCGGGATGGTCCTCCTCCTCATCGTCGGGCCCGACGCCGCCGACGTCCCCTTCCCTCTCGGGTTCGGCCTGCTCGGCTTGCTCGCCGGCGCCACGTTCTCCGGGATCCTCGCACTCGCGGAAGGCCGCCGCAGGTTCGACGAGATCTCGCTGCCGCGCTTCGCGGCTTGGGGAGGCGTGGGAGGGTTCATCTTCTCGACGCTCTTCGTGCTCGCCGCGGACCTCGGGGGAGGCGCCTTCCTGGGCTTGGGCGCCCTGTTCGCGCTGGCGGGCGCGGGGTGCGCCGCCGGCTCGCTGGCGCTTGCCCGAACGGCGGTCGATCGGACAGTGCTCGGGGACGGCGAGAGCGCAGGGAGCACGGACGCAGGGGGCGCGGTGCTCACCGAAGGTGCGAAGCCTGACCTGCTCTGAGGCGGCGTCGGGAACGCCTCGTCCCGGAGTCGGGCCACCGTCCGCCGCAACTGGGTGATGCGCCGCCTGGTAGCCCTGCTCGATGGAGAGGTCGTCGCCGAGCTTGCCCGAGATCTCGGTGCCGAGCCGAGCCGAGCGCTCTTCCGGGCTGTCGCTCTGAGCGGCCACGGCCGAAGGGATCAGGGCGATGAGGGCGAACGCCAACACCGCGCATCCTGAAAGTGAACTCATCGGTATGACACCGGTGGGAGCTGCTCTTCGACGACTCTGGGCTTGTCCCGGGTTCGCACTACGAGCGCGCGTGCCCCGATGCTACCTGGAGAGCGTCAGCTCCCTTCGTCCAGCGCCACGATCTCGGCCTCCAGCTTCCCGCCCTCCCCCACCCTCACCCGAGCCACGGTGGCCGGGAGCGTGAAGCGCCTCGGCCCGGCGCTCCCCGGGTTCAGGTACAGGACTCCGCCCCGCTCCTCCTCGAGCGGGCGGTGCGTGTGGCCGCTCACCACCATGGCGAACCCGGCGGCAGCCGGGTCCAGGTTCAGCTCCCGGTCGCCGTGGTGGACGTAGGCGAGAGGCCCTGCCGGGGCCCCGGCCACCTTCCCGTCCTCCGGCCCGAGATCCACCTCCGCCGTGCGGGGGAGCCGCTGGCGCACCTCACCCCAGTCCGTGTTCCCGTGGACGGCGTGCACCGGCGCGATGCGCCCGAGTTCGTCCAGGATGCGGAGGTCGCCCACGTCCCCGGCGTGGAGGATGAGCGCGCTCTCCTCCAGCGCCGCCACGGCCTCGGGCCGGAGAAGGCCGTGGGTGTCAGAGATGACGCCGATGATGCGCACCGTCCTCCGCC
>JBFYZE010000498.1:0-11506 GCA_041309665.1 Gemmatimonadales bacterium
GACCCCCGTCACGTCCGCGGCCTGCACCTCGGGCGCGGGCGCGAGGATGCAGAGGCGCTCCACGATGTTCATCAGCTCCCGGACGTTCCCCGGCCATGCGTACCCCTCGAGGGCCGCCACCGCCTGGGCCGAGAAGCGGGGCACCCGCATCCCCTGACGCCGACGGAGGCGCTGGAGGGCGTGGTCCACGAGGAGCGGGATGTCGGCCAGGCGCTCGCGCAGCGGGGGCATTCGCAGAGGGATGACCTCGAGGCGGAAGAGGAGGTCCTCCCGGAAGCGGCCGGCCCGGGCCTCCTCGTGAAGATCCCGGTGGGTGGCGGCGACGACCCGGACGTCCACGGTGGTGGGGCCCTTCCCCCCCACGCGCTCCACCTGCCCGGTCTCCAGCGCGCGCAGGAGCTTGGCCTGCGCCTCGGCGCCCAGGTCCGCCACCTCGTCGAGGAAGAGGGTGCCCCCGTCGGCCAGCTCGAAGCGGCCGCGGCGACGCTCGGTGGCTCCGGTGAACGCCCCCTTCTCGTGGCCGAACATCTCGCTCTCCACCAGATCCCTGGGGATGGCGGCGGAGTTCACGCGGATGAACGGGCCCCGCGCGCGCGGCGAGAGGCCGTGGATGGCGGCGGCGGCCAGCTCCTTCCCGGTCCCGCTCTCTCCGGTGATGAGCACGCGCGCGTCCGTGGGTGCGATCCTGCGGACCAGATCCCGCACCCGGCTCATGGCCGGCGTGGCGCCGATGAGCTCCGATTCCGGACCGAGCTCGGCGGCGAGTGCGCGGGTGAGGTCGCGGGCCCGGCTGATCTCCAGGGCGGCGCGGATGGTCACGAGGACCGACTCGGGCGTCAGAGGCTTCTCGAAGAAGTGGAAGGCGCCCATGCGGGTGGCGGCCACCGCGTCGGAAAGGGTGGCCCGCCCGCTCATCATGATCACCGGGGCTCCGGGACACGCTTCGCCGAAGCGGGGGAGCGCATCCAGGCCGCTCATGCCCGGCAGCATCAGGTCGAGGAGGACGACCTCGGGTGGCGTCCGCTCGGCGTCGGCCAGCGCCTCCTCGGCGGTGGCGACGTCGCGCACGCCGTAGCCCTCCGACTCGAGGAGGGCGCGGAGCATCCGGCGGATGTTGCCTTCGTCGTCGACGATGAGGACGTCCTTGGCCATGATGCCTCTCCTACGCGCTACCGCCGGGGGGGGGGGTCACGCGTGGGTGTGGGGGCAAGCGGGAGGCGCACCTCGAAGCGGGCGCCTCCTCCAGTCCGGTTCGCCACCGAGACCTCGCCGTCGTGGTGGTTCACCGTCTGGCGCACGAGGGCGAGCCCGAGCCCCGTCCCCCGGCTCTTCGTCGTGACGTCCGGGTTCCAGATCTCCTCCAGGAGCTCGGGCGGGATCCCCGGTCCCCGGTCCTCCACCCTCACCAATGCCCTCCCCCCTTCCTCGGCCACGGTGAGCTCCACGAGCCCTCCCGACACCTCCTGGGCTTCCACCGCGTTGAGAACGAGGTTGCGGAGCGCGCGCTCCAGGGCGTCGTAGTGTGCATCCACCACGACGCTGACGGCGGGGGTGGACGCCTGGACCGGGACGCGCTCCGAGCCGTGCTGGGCTCCCAGCATGCGCACCAACTCGCCGAGGTCCACCCGCGACCGGGGCCCCTCGGGGAGGCGGCCGTACTGGGAGAAGGTGCGCGCGAGCTCGTCGAGGCGTCGGATCTCGTCCAGGAGCACCCGGGCGGCATCGGCTTCCGCGCCCTCCCGCCCTCTGGCCAGGGCGGTGGCGGCCATGCTCATGGGCGTGAGAGGGTTCTTGATCTCGTGCGCCACCCGGCGGGCCAGATTGGCCCAGGAGCGCATGCGCGCGTTTTCCACGGCCTTGCGTCGGCCCTCCTCGATCTGCTCGGCCATCCGGCGCAGCGCCTGGCGCAGGGTGTCCAGCTCCTGCACGCTCTCCGACTCCTCCGAGGCCGGAGGAAGCGGCTCCCCGTGGGCGATGCGCTCGGTCCATCCGGCCAGCTCGGCCACGGGGCGGCCGAAGCCACGGGACAACAATCGGGCCGTGAGGAAGGCGAGGACGGCCACGGCGATGCCGGCGACGAGGGCGACGAGAGGGAGGGCACGGATCACGCGCTGGGCCACGAAGGTGTAGAGCCGCGACATGCGCACCGATCCGGAGAGCGCCTCCCGGTGCCGGGCGGCCGCCTCCCGCACAGCGGGATCCGCCGCACCCGAGCGCTCCACGGCGTCGAGGAGCGCCTGTCCCGACGCCGCCACGGCGTCCCACGCGCCGAGGGTCCCCGAGCGGGTCCCGATGCTCCGCAGGGTGAGGGCGCCGCCCCCCACGGCCACGGCCGCGGGGAGGAGCACGACCACCAGGAGGGCGATGAAGATCCGCCCCTGGAAGCTGCGGACGCGGAGGAGGGACATGGATCCGGACGGACGGTGGAGCACGCGCTCTAGGGACCGGGGAAGTTAGACCCCTCCGGAGAAAGGGGGCAACGCCGGGCCTTCAGCCCGGCACCGTCCTGACGCAGCGCGGGCAGAAGCGCCAGCCCGCCTCGAGATGGGTCCCACAGCGGCATAGCCGCCGCCGGGGGCGGCCACAGGAGGGGCATGCGTTCGCGCCCACCGGAACGGATCCGCCGCACGCCCGGCACGGCAGGGAGGCGCCGGGGTCGGCGTGGAGGGCCCTGGAGATCTCGTGGGGGGTGGTGAGCCCCTCGGCCACGGCGCGGCGGGCGTCGTCCGCGAAGCGCCCCATACCCGCCTCCCGCGCCAGGGATCGGAGACGGGCGCTGGCACCCCCGCGCGAGATCTCGTCGCGGAGGGGGTCCGTGAGGGTGAGGAACTGGAACACCCCGGTCCGCCCCCGGAGCCCCTCGTCGCAGGAGGCGCACCCCCGGGCGCCGCACTCCCTGCAGGAGCGGCGCACGAGGCGCTGGGCCACGACGCCGGTGAGCCCTCCCGCGACGAGGAAGGGGGGGACGCCCATGTTCAGGAGGCGGGTGACGGCGCCGGTGGCGTCGGTGGCGTGGAGGGTGGACAGCACGAGGTGCCCCGTGACGGCGGCCGCCATGGCGATCTCCGCCGTCTCGCGGTCGCGGATCTCGCCCACCATGACCACGTCCGGGTCCTGGCGGAGCACCGCGCGCAGCGCTTCGGGGAAACCGAGGCCGGCGCGCCGGTCCACCTGGATCTGGTTGGCGCCGGGGAGGCGGTACTCCACCGGGTCCTCGAGGGTGACCACGTTCTGGCGCTCCCGGTCCATCTCCGACAGCGCGGCGAAGAGCGTGGTGCTCTTGCCGCTCCCGGTGGGGCCCACCGCCAGGATGACGCCTTCCCGGGAGGAGAGGAGCCTCCGGAGGGCGGTGAGGTCGGCGCGGGACATCCCCAGCGTGTCCATCCCCCGGGGCGCCGTCTCCGGATCGAGGATGCGCACCACCGCCTTCTCGCCGCCGTTCACGGGGAGGGTGGAGACGCGCAGGGTCAGGGAGCGGTCCTGGTGGGCCAGGGCGATGCGGCCGTCCTGGGCCCGGCGGCGGACCGAGATGTCCATCCCCGCCATGACCTTGATCCGGGAGAGCACCGCGTGGCGGGCCGCGGCGGGGATCTCCAGGGCCCGGCGGAGGACGCCGTCCACACGGTACCGCACCCGGGCGTCGCCGCCGGTCTCCTCCACGTGGATGTCGCTCACGCCTCCCTCCACCGCCTCCGCCAGGATGCGGTCTACGAGGCGCACCATGGGGGCGGAGCGGATCGCGCGCTCGAGATCGGGGGTGTCGACCTCGGGGGAACGGCGCAGCTCAGTCGGGAGCGACGCCACCAGGCCGGCGAGCGCGCCGCCGTAGCAGCGCTCGAGGGCGTCCAGCACCGCGGCCTCGGTGGCGACGTGCGCTTCTACGCGACGGCCCGACTGGAACTGGAGATCGTCCACGGCGCTCAGGTCCAGCGGGTCGGCCATGGCCACCACCATGCTCCGGGCAGTCGCGCGGAGCGGCACCACCCGGTGCGTGCGCGCCAGCTCGGGGCGCACCAGCGCCAGGGCGGCGGGCTCGGGCTCGAGAGGCGGAGGGGCGTAGGGGAGGCCGAGTTGGACCGCGAGCGCGCGGGACACCGCGTCGGCGGGGACCTGGCCACGGCGGCTGAGGAGCTCCCCCAGGCGGGCGCCCGTCCCGGCCTGCGCGGCCAGGGCCTCGTCGAGGGCGGCGGGCAGCAGGGAGCCCGACTCCACGAGGAGCTGTCCGAGGATCTTGGGTCGGGGCTTCACCCCTGGAGTGTCGGGGGGCGAGCGGGGCACCGGGATGGCTGGCTGGGCCTCCGGAGGATCCCGGCGGCTCTATGCCTCGAGGCCCAGGTGGGCGCGGATCGCCGGCGACACGTCGGTGAGGCTCCGCATGCGCCCGGCGAGGGCGCGGGCGCCCGGACCTGCCGCCACTCCGAGGGCCGGGTTGCGGGTGTGCCCGCCCGAGACGTCCTCCAGGTTGCCGTGGTCCGAGGCCAACAGCAGGGTGACGTCGGACGGCAGCGTCTCCAGGAGCCCTGCCAGGAAGCGGTCCACCCGCTCCAGCACCGCCACCCCGCCCTCCATGCCGCCGCGGTGGCCCGCCGTGTCGGTGGCGTAGTAGGCCCAGAAGGTCAGGTCCGCGGCGGTGGCGATGCGCCCCAGGTTCATACCCGCCTCGGCTTCGGTGAGCAGGGGGAGCCTCAGGTGGCTGAAATGGGCGCGCCAGGCCTCGTTCACCATCTCGCTCGAGACCGCCCTTCCCTCGGCCAGCGCCTCCTCGTGGCGGTCCAGGAGCCCTGCCCCGCGGGCCGCCAGCGGGGGGCCGGCCACGCGGAGCGTCCCTCGGGGGCCGGGCCAGCCGCGCGGATACGCGTTGGCGAACACCGCGGTGCGCCCCCCGTCGAGGGCGATGCGGAGTATGCTCCTCTCCTCCACCAGGGGACGGAGGCTCACCGGTGTCCACGGGCCGAAGTGCCTGCCGAAGAGGCGGGCGGCGTTCTCTCCGGTGAGGAGCGACGCCTGGCCGGTCCCGCTCTGGGGGACCCCGTCGGTCTCCAGCGTGGCGTCCAGGGGAAACGAGGTGCCGTGGGGACCGTGGGCGCTTGGCTCGGCGAGGCTCGGGAGCTTCCCGCCCATGAGCTTGAGGAGGGTGGGTATCACCGCGCGCGCGAACGGGTTGCGGTCCGGGTCGGCCTCGCCGATCCCCACGCCGTCGAGGAACACGAGGAGGAGCCGGCCCGGGCTCCTCATCGCCGAATGGATTGCCCTCGGGTGCGCTGGAACTCCTCGAGGTGCTGCTGCGCCGGCGTCGTCCTCTCCGGCTGCAGCCCCGCCCAGGCACGCAGCAGGAGCGAGTCGTGGCGGACGAGGTCCAGGATGGTCAGCAACACGAGGACCACCAGCCCCGTGACGACGAGCCCGCGGCGGATGGGTGGGGCGGTCAAGCGGCCGACGTCACTCCGCCGGGCGGAGGTCCACCGTGACCTGGACCTGCACGTGCCCCATGTCGGCGCGCTCCCGGAGGGCGTCGCGGATCCGCGGCTCCATCTTCTGGTACGCGGACAGGACGCCCTGCCTCAGTTCCTTGCGGAGGACCTTGAGCGCGTTGACGTCGGCACGGCTGGTCTTGGTCTCCTTCTTGGCCTCGGCGACCTCGTAGGGGCGGATCTCGAAGGGGGACATGCCCACGTCGTCCCCTCGCTCGTGGTCCAGGTACTGGATGGAGATGCTCACGTCCCCGCGGGCGTGGTGGTGCTGGATGTCGCCCACGGCCTGGAAACGGGCGGCCAGCTTGCCCAGCTCCCCGCGCTGGGCGGCCTTGGTGTAGGCCCGCTCCACCGTCCTGAAGACCCGCTTCATCCTCTCGGGGTTGGTGGCGTCGAGGCTCGGGACCTCGGTGTCCAGGTCCCGGCCCAGGGCCTGACGGTCCAGGCTGAAGCGGGCGCTCTCCGCGTCGCGGTTCCGCGCCCGGTCGATGCTGTCGAGGATCCTGTCGGGGTTCGTGCGATAACTCATTCTGCGCTCCAGGGCGCCTGGGCTCTGCCGCTCGGGGTTCCGGCACGTACGGCGTGGCCGGAATCCTAGAGGATACCAAGTCGGGAGAGGTGGGCCAAGGGCGGGCACACCGAAGATTTCGCCGGGGCGCCCCGTACACTAGACTGCCTCCCGGGTGGCCGCCCCGCTCTGACGCGGCGGACGCCCACCACGCCCACTCCAAGGAGCCCCGCCATGCGTTCCCGCGCCGCCGTCGTCGCCGTCGCCACCGTCGCCACCGCCACCCTGGCAGCTTGCGGGGGAGGGCCGTCGGCGCCGCCCGGGCTGGGCTTCCGCCTCCCCGACCCGGCGGCAGTCACCTATGTCATGGCGGACACGGCGCTCATGGACATCGACGCCGGAGGCCAGGCCATGCAGGCGACCGTGTCCAGCGCGGCCACGCTCGGCACCACCTTCGCCCGCGCCCCCGAGGGGGTCCAGGTGACCTTCGAGCTGAAGGACCTGGCCGCCACGGTGGGGAACCCCATGGGATCCCAGTCCGGCGACGAGAGCGGGGTCACCGGGCCCCTGGTGGTCAGCTACGACCGGCGCGGCGCCGCCACCGTGGTGTCGCAGCCCCAGCTCACCGAGACGGCGAGCCAGTTCTATCAGCCGCTGAGCGTGGCCCACGGGATCTTCCCACGCCTCCCGGGGCGGGCGGTCGCCCTGGGGGAGAGCTGGACCGACACCATCCGCTACGAGGGCACGCAGGGTCCCGGCTCGGCGAAGGCGCTGTCCGTCATCACCTACGTGGTGGCCGGCGACACCCTGGTGGACGGGCGCAGCCTCGTGAAGATCACCATGAAGGGCACGGCAGAGTCGTCCGCCGGGGGCGTCATCACGGGGATGGACTTCACGCAGGCCGTCACGGGCTCCGTGGACGGGTGGGTCCTGTGGGACCAGCAGCGCGGCTTCATGGTGGAGAGCTACGCCGACGCCGACGGTCGGGGGACCATGGAGGTCTCGGCGGCGCCCTTCCCCCTGGGGCTGCGCGTGAAGACGCAGAGCCGGGTGAAGCTCCAGCCGGGATCGTAGGAGGCGCGCGGCCATGACCACCGACGAGCTCGCAGGCCAGGCACCCGACGGGATGGGCCCGGGCGGCGCCGGGAGCGGAGCTCCGGCCGAGACCGCGCTGCGCCCGTTCCCGGCGCGCATCCTGCAGGCATTCTTCGACCCCGGCGCGCTCACCGCGGCACTGGCCCGGGATCCCGCGTGGGCGGCGGCGGTGATCCTGGGCGCTGTGCTCGTGGTGGGGCAGACGCTGCTCATCCCCGCCGACGTGTGGGAAGCGATGATGCGGGAGACGATGCTGCGCCAGGGACAGGAGATGCCCGAAGGGTTCACCATGGGCGGCAGCATGATGAGGATCTCGGCGCTGATCTTCGGGACGCTGGGGTACTTCCTCGTGACCCTCGTCTTCGCCGGGGTCGTGACCCTGGTGTTCGCCTTCCTCATGGGGGACGAGGGGCGATTCCGGCAGTACCTGGCCCTGGTGGGCCACTCCTGGCTCATCCCGGGCGTGGTCGGCCTCCTCCTCCTCCCCCTCAAGATCATGCAGGAGGATCCCCAGCTGACGCTCAACGTCGGCTCCTTCCTGTACTTCCTCCCCGAAGGGTACCTGAGCCGGGTCGCCAAGATGCTCGACCTTTCCCAGGCGTGGGCCTGGCTGGTGGTGGCGCAGGGCGCCCACGCCATCCATCCCCGGCGGAGCTTCGCGAGCGCCGCCACCGTGGTCATGGTGCTCTTCGTGATCACGGCTCTGCTGTTCGCGCTCATCCCCGGCATCGGATGAGGAAGCGAGAGACCGGCTTCGACACGTTCCTGGCGCTGGAGGTGCGCGCCGGCGTCGTGCTCGAGGCGGAGCCGTTCCCCGAAGCCCGGAAGCCGGCCTTCAGGCTCGCCGTGGATTTCGGGGGAGAGGTGGGGGTGCTCCGCTCTTCGGCGCAGCTCACACGCCGCTACACGGCGGCGGACCTCGTGGGCACGAGCGTGCTGGCGGTGGTGAACTTCCCGCCGAAGCGCATCGCGGGGCTGGCCAGCGAGTGCCTGGTCCTCGGCGTGGTGGACCCGCACGACCCGGGAGACGTGGTCCTGGTGCGCCCGGATTTCCCCGACACCGTCGGCTGGGAACTGGCGTGAGCGAGCCGCTGGAGTGCCAGCGCGCGGCCTTCGGGCTCCCCGAGGAGCTCCACTTCCTCAACTGCGCGTACATGGGCCCGCTTCCGAACGTGACGGAAGAGGTTGGAATCCAGGCCCTGCGCAGGAAGCGCGTCCCGGTGGACATCCACGCGGACGACTTCTTCAACACGAGCGACGAGCTCAGGCGCCTGTTCGCCTCCCTGGTGGGCGTGGCGGACCCGCGGCGCGTGGCCCTCATCCCCGGCGTGTCGTACGGCGTCGCCGCTGCGGCGAAGAACCTGAAGGTGCGGCGTGGACAGAACGTAATCCTGACCCACGAGCAGTTCCCGGGAAACGTCCACGCATGGACCCGGCTCGCCGCCGAGAGCGGAGCCGAGGCCCGCTTCGCCACGCCCCCGGACGGCCCCGGCCGGGGCGAGGCCTGGAACGAGGCACTGCTCGCCTCCATCGACGGAGGCACCGCGGTGGTGGCGGTGCCCCACGTCCACTGGACCGACGGGACCCGCTTCGACCTGGTGGAGGTGGGGCGCCGGTGCCGGGAGGTGGGGGCGGCGCTGGTGGTGGACGGGACCCAGTCGGTGGGAGCCCTCCCCTTCGACGTGGGAGAGGTGCGGCCCGACGCGCTCCTGGTTGCGGGCTACAAGTGGCTACTGGGGCCGTATTCGGTGGGGCTGGGCTACTACGGGCCCCGCTTCGACGACGGCGTGCCCCTGGAGGAGACCTGGATCGGCCGGGAGAAGAGCGAGGACTTCCAGAACCTGGTCCGGTACCGGGACGGGTACCAGCCCGGGGCCCTGCGCTACGACGTGGCCGAGCGGTCCAACTTCGCCCTCCTTCCCATGAGCGTGGCGTCGCTCGAGCTCATCCACGGGTGGAAGCCCGCGCGCATCCAGGCCTACTGCGCCGCGCTCACCGCACGCGCGCTGGAGGAGGCGGCCTCCCTGGGATTCTCGGTGGAGGACCCGAAGTGGCGGGCCGCCCATCTCTTCGGCCTGCGCATGCCCGCGGGGATCGACCTGGCCGCGCTCAAGGCGGCGCTGGAACGCAGGAAGGTGGTGGCGTCGCTCCGGGGGAGCGCGCTGCGCCTCTCGCCCAACGTCTACAACGACGACGGGGACATGGAGGCGCTCCTGCAGGTGCTGCGGGAGGCGGCCGGCTAGCCGCGCGGTCGCCGCAGCGTGAGGAGGAAGCGGCGGCTGCGACAGGCCCGCAGCTACTGGATCCCGAACACCACCTGGGCGCGCGCCCCCACGGCGATCCCGCGCTCGGCGAACCACCCCTGCCGCACCTCCAGGGCGAACATGGCCGGCGACGTGCTGTCGTAGTTGTCCGTGGTCATGGGGGCCATCTGCTGGATGTCCACGACGGTGAGCCCGGGGTCCAGGAAGGCGATGTCCAGGGGCACGTAGGTGTTCTGCATCCAGAAGGAGCGGACCTCGTTCTCCTCGAACACGAAGAGCATCCCGGTGCCGTCGGGGAGATCCTGGCGGTACATCAGCCCCTCGGCGCGCTGCTCCGGGGTCCGGGCGACCTCGGCGACCACCGTGTCCGCGCCGAAGATCACCCAGGCGCGACCCGGGGCCGGCCTGGACCGGGACGCAGGGGCCCCGCCGGCCACCTGGCCGGTGGAGGCCGCTTCCGCCGCCTCGCCGCCGGGGGCGCTGTCGCCCTGGGCCGGCGCGCACCCTGAGAGGGCGAGCGCCGCCACAGCCATCGCGATTGCCGACTTCCGGACCGTGCCCAAGGGGCTCCTCCATGCTGCCGGGTGGTTGCGCGGGGTCGCCGCACTCCCGGGATTCCGCTGATACTGATAACTTAATCGGCTCTGCGACGTAGCCCAGGGGGGAGTCTATGCCTCGCCTGGGAATTGCCCGCAGAGGAGAGCACGATGGCAGGCGCCGCAGTGTGCGCCGAGGAGTCGTTCCGACATGGTCGCTCAGGAGCTTCTGGACATCCTCGTGTGTCCGGAGACCAAGCAACCCGTCCGCCAGGCGGACGAGGCCCTCTTGGCGCGCCTGAACGCGGCCATCGCCGGGGGTAGGGCGGAGAGCCAGGATGGACGGCCCGTCACCCAGCCGGTCCGCGAAGGACTGGTGCGGGAGGACGGGCTTCTGCTTTACCCGGTCCGGGACGACATCCCCATCATGCTCATCGATGAGGCCATCCCGCTGAAGGGAATCTGACATAGCCGTAGGCCATCGGTCGCCTCCCTCGGGGTCCCTGCCCCGGGGCGGCGGAGCCTTGGGCCCTTGACGGGAACGAGCAGGTCCGCGGGCCACGCGCCCCCGGGCCGGGACACGAACGCATCCAGGTGAGGAACATGTCGCGAGCATGGAGGAGGCAGGTCCCCGTGGTGGTGCTGCTGGCGCTGGGCGCGGCGTCCTGCAACCGGGCCCCCGTCCAGGGCGTGGCCCGGGGCGAGGCTCTCTACGACACCTGCACCCCCTGCCACGGTGAGAACGGCGCGGGGAACAGGACGCTGGCGGCCCCGGCCATCGCCGGGCTTCCCCAGTGGTACGTGCAGGCCCAGCTCGAGAAGTTCCAGGCCGGCCACCGCGGCGGGACGGCGTTCGACACCACCGGGATCCGCATGAAGTCCATGTCCTGGTCCCTGGACCTGACGGGCGACCTGGAGTCGGTGGCCGAGTTCGTGGCGGGCATGGCCCCGACGAACCCCGAGCCGGTCCTCCAGGGAGCGGACGCACAGGCGGGCCAGGCCACCTACCAGGTGTGCGCGGCTTGTCACGGCACAGACGGCAGGGGGAACGAGGCGGTCCACGCGCCGCCGCTGGTGGGGCAGAGCGATTGGTACCTCCTGGCCCAGCTCCACAAGTTCAAGGCCGGCTGGCGCGGCGCGAACCCCGCGGACATCTGGGGCGCCACCATGCGGGCCAACGCCCTCACGCTCGACGACGCGGCCATGGCCAACGTCGTCGCCTACATCCAGACCCTCCAGTAGGCCGAGCCGACCATGAGCGAACCCACCCGGGCACCCGCGGCCCACGACGACCCGTCGCTGGCACCCCCGCCCGACGAGCTGAACCCCGCGCTCATCGATGCCGAGCACACGTTCGTCATCACCCTGCTCGGCACCACGCTGTTCATCGGTGCCGTGTTCGTCTTCATCCTCTGACCCCAGCGGACGCCTGATCCATGGTCGAGAGACTGGTCCAGCAGGCTTCGTCCTACGCCCACTCCATCGACGGGCTCATCCTGCTCGTCGCGGTCCTGGTCGGATTCTGGTTCTTCCTGGCCGAGGGGATCTTCTTCTGGCTCATCTGGCGCTTCCGGGCCAAGCCGGGCGTGAAGTCCGAGTACATCACCGGCAAGGAGAAGCACCTGAAGCGCT
>JBFYZE010000499.1:0-20202 GCA_041309665.1 Gemmatimonadales bacterium
CGTCCGGCTGAGCGCGTTCGTCGTCACGCCGGCGTAGCGCGCGCCCAGGTCGTAGGTGCCGTTCGGCACCGCCACGAACGCCCCCGCGGCCTTGTACGCCACCGAACCCCCCACGGCGGCCTCCGCCAGGGTGGTCGTGTTCTTCGCGTACAGGGTCAGGGGGTTCGCGTTGTAGATCGAGTTCACGAATCTGACGTACGCGGTCGTGTAGTCGAAGTCCGCCAGGAAGGGGTCCTCCACCACGAAGGCGTCCACCTTCTTGGCGCCGGTGTCGTACTTCCCGCTCTGGTAGAAGGAGTAGTACTTGCCCGCGTCGAGGGTGGCGGTGACGCCGGAGACGGCCAGGTCCTTGTCGGTGTCCGCGGCGATCTTGCCCGCGAACGTGTACTGCCCGGGCTCCAGGGCCATGTACAGCCCACCCGAGCCCGCCGAGCCGTAGTTCACGCCGGTGGTGGACTCGGTCGCGGTGGCCGAGCTGATGGCCGTCATCTTCTGGGCGTTGGCGTAGAAGTTCACGCCGGGCGAGCCCACACCGAAGTTGAAGAACTTGACGCGCGCCTCCCCGGGGGATGGCGCCGTGATGTCCTGGACCGCGTTCTCCTCGCAGCCCGTGCCCAGGGCCGCCACGCAGAGGAGCGCCACGATGGATGTGCGAGTGTTCATGGCCGTCAGCGCTCCGTGATCCAGAGGGGCTTGGTGTGGTAGTCCAGGGCCAGGCCGCCGACGGCGTCCAGCCCGGGCCGGTTCCACACGTACTCGGAGTTGTACCTCGGCCGGATGCGCTGGACGATCTTCGCGCCGTTGTCCGGATAGAGGTTCGTGGGCGGCGCGAAGCCCCGGAACACCTGGGTCCCGCTCACCGGGTCCATGTCCGTGTAGTGGTGGCGGCGCATGTCCATCCAGATCTCGTTGTGCCCCCACCCCCACTGCGCGATGTACTTCTGGCACATGATGTGGGAGAGCGTGACCTGGGCGGGCGCGATGGCGGGTGACGCGAGGAACGCGTCCTTCTCCGCCGCGGTGATCTGGGTGGGCGTCCCGCCGGCGTCCATGTTCCGCGCGTTCACGAAGTCCATGTGCGCCCTGACGCCCGCCAGGTACGCGGCCCGCGCCGTGGCCATGTCACCCTTCCTGTACGCGGCCTCGGCCTTCACGAACTGCAGCTGGGCGTAGGTCATCGCGGGGAACTTCGACTTGTCGTCGAAGATGTACCGGGTCGCCGAGCCCGCCGCCGGCGTCGCGGCGTAGCCCCAGATGTTGTTGGGTCGTTGGTTCGTGGTGAGCGCACCGTAGCCCACGACGTTGATGTCGAGGCCGCGGTACACCCCGTCCGGGGCCGGCGACAGCATACGGCTCATGCGCGGGTCCACGGCGCCGCCGAACTGGGTGCCGTCCATGAGACCCACCACGAACTGCGTCTGCCGGTAGCTCGGCATGTTCCCCCGGGTGTACCCGTAGAAGTTACGGTCGTCGTTGACGATGGCCGGGAACGCCAGGATCGCGTCGTCGGCGTTGCTGGCGAACGACTTGTCCACCGCCGCGATGACGTCGTCGGGCTTGTAGGTGGCCTTGTTCGAGTAGTGGTTCAGGTGGATGGCGAGCAGGCCGTACGCGAACTTCAGCCACTTGGTGCGGTCGCCGTTGTACATCTTGTCGCCGCGTGCGAGATAGCTCGCGTCCACGGCGCCGTCGGTGCGCTGCAGGTACTCGATGCCCTTGTCCAGGAGCGCCTTGACCTCCTGGTACGCGTACTCCTGGGTGTCGTAGTTGAAGCTGAACGTGTTCTGGTTGATGGCCTCCTTGACGATGATCTCGCCATGGAGGTCGGTGAGCACCTGCCAGCCCCAGGCCTTGAGGAGATAGCCGACGCCGAGGACGTCCCAACGTTCCTCTGCCTCGGCCTTGGTCATCATGTCCACGAGGTTCTGGCCGAAGCTCCAGTACACGTCGCGCCACTGCTGGGCGCCGTTGTCCGAGCCGGGATCGTAGCCCATCCGGTCCCAGGTGCTGAGGCTCGTGCCGGCGAGCACCCACTGCTGGGTGTAGCGGCCCACGAAGCGGCCATCCCACTGGGGCGAGCTCACCATCCAGTGGATCATGGGCGGGAGGTACAGGTTCGCCGAGGCGGTCTCGGGTGCGTTCGGATTGGTGTTGACGTCCAGGAAGTCCTCGCACCCCGCGGACAGGGTCGCGGCGACCACGAGCGCTGCTGCGCCGATGCATCTCTTGAGCGTAGTCATGGTCAGAACCCCAGGCTGAAGCCGAAGTTGAGGCCGCGCGGCATGGCGAAGTTGCCGTAGTCGATGCCGATGCCGCTCGATCCCCCGACCGCGGCGGTGTTGCCGTTCACGATCGGGTCCATCCCCGAGTAGTTCGTGAGGAGGAAGAGGTCGGTGGCGGTCACGTACACGCTGGCCCGATTGGCCGCCAGGAACCCGTCGGGGAACGTGTACCGCAGGGTCACGTCCCGGAACCTCAGCCAGTTGATGTCCTTCTCGATGAAGAGCTCCTCGCTGATCCCGGTGTAGTAGTTCGTCTGCACGGCCGGGGTAACCACGATGGTGTTGATGGTGGGATTGGCGCTGTTGTGCTTCCCGTCACGGAGCACGCCCTTGACGACCCGGGGCTGCTCGCGGTCGAGGGTGCGGGGCGACAGGCCCCGGGCCGTGAGATAGTGCTCGGTCCCGTTGAAGACGTCGCCGCCCTTGCGGATGTCCACCAGGAAGTCCACGGACCAGCGCTTGTACTGCAGGCGGTTGGTGACGCCGATGAGGAAGTCGGGCTGGCGGTCGTAGCCTCCGTCGATGAACAAGGACGACCGCAGGGGAAGCCCGGTGGTCGGGTCGATGAGCAGATCGCCCTTGTGCCCACCCTGGGCCGAGTCCACGCGCAGATAGAAGTAGCCGGTGAGCGACATGGTGGAGAGGCCGGGCTTGGTGCCGTTGCGGACGTTGCCGTAGAGCCAGGTGTCGGCGTTGTACGACTCGGGAAGCTCCGCCGGGAGGGAGATCACCGTGCCCCTCGCCCGGGTGAAGTTGGCCAGCACGTCCCAGGAGAAGTCGGGGCGCTCGATGGGCGTGCCCCGCAGGGTGATCTCGACGCCTTCGTTGCGGGTCTTGGCGCCGTTCAGGTTGAAGAGGATGAAGCCCGTGGCGTAGCTGCCGCGGATGTCGTTGACGATCTGATCCCGCGTCTGCTTGCGGTAGTAGGTGGCGTCCACGCCCAGCCGGTTGTCGAAGAAGCCCAGCTCGGTGCCGATCTCGTAGGAGCGGGCGAACTCGGGCTTGAGGCCCAGGTTGGGCCCGGTGAAGCCGTAGCCGTACCCGCCGTACGACGTCGCCTTGTACTCCAACGAGGGCCGGTAGGCGTAGGGCCGCGCGTCCTTGCCCACCTCGGCCCAGGCGGCCCTGAGCTTGCCGGTCATGAAGCGGCCGACGCTCGGGATCGCGTCGGAGAAGACGAAGCTCCCCGACACGCTGGGGTAGAAGAAGGAGTTGGCGCCCTTCGGGATCGTGGACGTCCAGTCGTTCCGGCCCGAGAGGGTGAGATACAGCCAATACCGGTAGTCGACGACGGCCTGGGCGAACGCGCTCACCAGCCGGCGCTCCCGGATGGTGGTCAGGCTCGTCCTCGAAGCCGTGTTGTTGATGGACACGAACTGCGGGTCCAGGAAGTCCTGACCCTTGAGGGAGGTGTAGGTGGACCTGGAGTCGGAAACCTGGTGCCCCACGAACCCGCTGATCCCGATGTCGTCGGTGATGGGGCGCCGGTTGAAGTTCAGGATGGTCTGGGCGTTGATGTTGCGCGTGAGGTCGTCGGTCTCGTCCAGGACCCCGTTCACGGAGTAGCCGAGCGCGCTCTCCGGATGCCTGAGGATCTGGAGCTTACTGCTGTAGTTGTCGACGCCGATGTTGGTCTTCAGATACCCCCAGGAGTACGGCGTCAGCGAGAGGCCGAAGTTCACGTTGATCCGGTTGGTCCTGGAGGTGTTGATGTTCTTGGTGGTGCTGAAGTACGGGTTGTCCACCTCTGAGGACAGGGAGAGCGACGTGATCCTGCGCCGCGCTCCGGCGGGCGTGAGATAGTCCTTGGCGTTGATGGTGTCCGGCCACACGAGCAGGCCGATGAGCGGTCCCGAGGCTCCTTTGAAGGGCTGATCGTTGGCGTCGGTGCTGTACTGCATGGACACGTCGGCGGTCAGCCAGTCGGTGACCTCACCCCGGGACGAGCCGGTCACGTTGATCCGGTCGTACATCGAGCCCGGGATGACCCCTTCCTGCTGCGTGGAGCTCGCCGACACCCGGTAGCTGAGCTTGGAGTCCGAGGTGGCGCCGCTGAAGGCGAGGTTGTGCTTCTGGGTCAGCGCCGTCTGGAAGAAGCCGTCCACGTTGTCGTAGAACTTCGTCCCGTCCGGATACGGGGTGCCGTAGTACAGGAACGTGGTGCTCCCCACGGAGCTGGGGCCGTAGACCTGTTGGGTCTCGGGCCGTCCGCGCGTGCTCTCGATGCGGAAGCTGTTGCTGTACTCGAACCCGCCCGTGCCCGCCTTGCCGCGCTTCGTCGTGATGACGATGGCGCCGTTGGCCGCGTCGATCCCGTACAGGGCTGCGGCCTCGGGGCCCTTCAGGACGGTGAGCGTCTCGATGTCCTCGGGGTTGAAGTCCGAGGCCCGGTTCGTGAAGTCCACGCCCCGGTTGCTGAGCCCCGTCGTGGAGCCGCCCATGTCGGAGGCCATGACCGCGGTGCTGACCGTCTTGTTGTCCACGGGAAGCCCGTCGATGATCATGAGCGGCTGATTGCTCCCGCTGATGGAGCTGACGCCCCGGATCACGATGGACGTCGAAGCTCCGGGCACGCCGGACGAGCTGTTCACCTCGACGCCGGCGATGCGCCCCGAAAGGGCGTTGACGAAGTTCTCCCGCTGCGTCTGGGCGATGTCCACACCCTGGATCGTCTGCTGGGCAGTCCCCAGCGCCCTCTGCTGCGAGGTCTGACCCAGCGCGGTGACCACCACGCCTTGCAGGTCGATGGCTGCCTGGGTGAGTTGGACATCGGCCCGGGTGCTCCCGCCCGCGGTGACGCGCACCTGGGTCTCCGAGGTGGCGTAGCCCAGGTACTGGACGCGCACCCGATGCTCTCCGGGTAGCATGCCGGCGATCTGGAAGTCACCCGTCTGGTTCGTCAGCACGCCGCGCTGCGTGCCTACGATGGAGATCTGGGCGCCCGCGATCGGGCGCGCGGTCCCCGCGTCGGTGACCTTGCCCTGGATGGTCCCCGTCGCCTGCGCCTGCGCCGCGCCGGGACTCGGCCCGGCGACGAGCAGGGCTGTCGCGAGGAACAACCCAAGCAGTGATCTCGCACGATCGTGAATGCCCATCATGCTCCTCCTGCTGCTGATCTGTGTATTGGGATGGGTACAGATACGGCTGAGGCGTGCGTCCGCTCATCCAGGGCCGATACGCTGGGGGCACTTCGCCATCTGCGTGGGAGTGCGGGAGGCACGGAGAGCACCTTGCTTCGGCCGATCTGCGGGAGGGGGGTCCCGCCGGGCGTCCTGGGTTCTGCTGCACCTGCCTGTGAGCCCACAGGCGAGAATACAGTGATTCCGCAGCCTATCTGGGGGCAAGGATCACGTAGTTCGCATGATTATGCCGGCACCCGCTTCAGGGCCCCTCCGCCTCCCCGCGCGGCGGCACGCCCGCTCCGCCGAGCCGCTCCACCTCCGCGTTGAACGCCGCCAGCTCCCGCGCCTCGATCTGCGCCAGCCGGGGCGACAGGGCGCCCCAGATCGCGTCCAGGTCGCGCTGGCGGTCGAGCGCGCCTTCCGTGGGGCGCCCTTCCGTGGAGCCGGGTCCGTATCCGCCGCCGCTGTTCAGGTGGTTCAGGAGGGCGCCGTACTGCCGGTCCAGCCCGGCCACCGTGCGCTTCCCAGCGGGGCCGTCGGTACGCTCCATGGACGTGAGCTGGCCTTCGAGCTCCGCCAGCGGCGCCAGGAGGGCGCGGTGCAGCCCATTCAGCCGCGCGGCGTCGCGGCCGCCGTCCGCGGCCCACGCCAGGAGGCTGTCGGCCTGGTGGCGGACGGAGCGGATGCGCTGCACCGCGGCGTTCACGGCGGACTGGGTGTCGGCCACGGCCAGGGACACGCGGAACTGCTCGTCGTAGTCGGCCTGGGTGACGCCCGGGTCCATGGGGTCGGGCACCACGCGGAGGCGTCGTTCCTGCGCACCGCCGTCCCAGGAGAGGCGCGCCACGTAGTCCCCGGGAGGTGCCTTCACACCCCCGGTGGCGTAGCGCAGATCCCACGCCACGCGGTGGTATCCCGCACCGGAGGGGAGTTCGCGCCCCCGCTCCCCGGGGCCCCACCGCTGCACCGTGCGGCCCGTGGCGTCGCGGATCTCCAGGTTCAGGCCGGGGACGCTGTCGGTCAGCACATAATGGAGGAGCGCGCCGTCCGGGAGGGGGTCGGGGACCACCAGGTCCACCTCGGTCATGGGTGGGACGGCGATCCCGCGCGCCGCGTCGCGGGGGGTGAAGAGGCGCGGGCCGGTCACGCGCGGGTCGGCCGCCAGCTCGCGAAGGGGCCCCACGTCGTCCAGCACCCAGAACGAGCGTCCCTGGGTGGACACCGCCACGTCGCCCCGGTGCACCTTGAGATCCGTGATGGGCGTGGCCGGCAGGTTCATCCGCAGAGGCTGCCAGCGTGCGCCGTCGTCGAACGACACGAACACCCCGAACTCGGTCCCGGCGTAGAGGAGCCCTCGCCGCTCCGGGTCCTCGCGGACCACCCGCACCCAGTGGTCCGCCGGGATCCCGTTCGTCCCGTCGGTGAGGAGCGTCCAGCTCCGTCCGAAGTCGTCGGTGCGCCACACGTAGGGGAGGCGGTCGTCCATCCGGTAGCGCTGCACGGCCAGGAACGCGCGACCGGGCGCGTGCGTGGAGAGCTCGATGCGGTTCACCGTGGCCCACTTCGGCATCCCCGGGGGCGTGACCTCGTTCCACCTGCGTCCGTCGTCGCGGGTGACCCAGACGCGGCCGTCGTCGGTCCCCGCCCAGATCTCCTTCGCGTCGTGGGGCGACACGGCGAGCGCGAAGACCGTGCCGAAGACCTCCACGCCTGTGTTGTCGGCGCGGATGGGCCCGCCCGGGAAGCCCTGCACCGCGGGGTCGTCCCAGCTCAGGTCCGGGGAGATGGTCTCCCAGGTCATGCCGCCGTCGCGGGTGCGGTGGACGTACTGCGACGCGTGGTAGACGGTCTCGGGGTCGTGGGGCGACACCAGGATGGGCGCCACCCACTGGAACCGGTTCCGGAGGTCCCCGGGCGCCACCCCCGTGGCCTCGGGCCAGAGGTTGACGTTCCGCCGCGTGTCCTTCGACACGTCCATGCGGTTGATGACGCCCCCGTAGCACCCGCCCCAGATGATGTCCGGGTGGTCCGGATGGAGCGCCACCGGCCCCGTCTCGCACCCGGCGGCGTAGCGCCACCCCTCCTGGGTGCGGAGCTGGTTCCGCGTGGGGCGCACCGGGACGCTGATGGTGGTGTTGTCCTGCTGGGAGCCGTAGAGGCGGTACGGCCAGCCGTTGTCCACCACCACGTCGTACAGCTCCGCGGTGGGTTGGTTGTACATGGTGGACCAGGTGCGCGCGCCGTTGAGCGTCACCACCGCTCCGCCGTCGTCGCCGAGCACCATGATGTCCGTGTCGTCGGGGTTGATCCAGAGCGCGTGCACGTCGCCGTGGGGGATGGGGACGAGGGTGAACGTCTTCCCTCCGTCCGTGGAGCGGTGGAAGCGCACGTTGAGGATGTAGACCTTCTCCGGGTCCCTGGGGTCGGCCACCACGTGGTGGTAGTACCATGGCCTCCCCGCGAGCGCGTCGTCACCGGTGAGGAAGGTCCACGTCGCCCCCGCGTCATCGGAGCGCCAGAGCCCGTTGCCGGGCTCGGCGTCCACCATGGCCCACACGCGCCGGGGGTTCGCCGGGGAGATGGCCAGCCCGGTGCGCCCCACGAGCCCCTGCGGGAGCCCGCCGGAGAGCTTCGTCCAGGTGTCGCCGCCGTCGGTGGTCTTGTAGACGCCGCCCTCAAGGCTCCCGGAGACGAGCGTCCACGGCTTGCGCTCGGCGCGCCACATCCCCGCGTAGATCTCCTCCGGGTCCGAAGGGTTCATGGCCAGCGACACGGCGCCGGTGCTGTCGTTGAGGAAGAGGACGCGCTCCCACGTCCCGCCCCCGTCGCGGGAGCGGTACACGCCGCGCTCCGGGTTCCGGCCGAAGGGGCTCCCCAGGGCGGCGGCGTAGACCAGGTCCGGATCGCCGGGGTGGACCACCATCTCCCCGATGGCGCCGGAGTCGGGGAGCCCGACGAAGCGCCACGTCTTCCCGCCGTCCTCGCTCTTCCACGCGCCCCGCCCCACGGAGATGTTCCCGCGGATGCACGCCGAGCCCGTCCCCACGTACACGACGTCGGGGTCCGACGCGGCCACGGCGATGGCGCCTACGTTGCCGGCTGTGAGGAAGTCGTCGGCGATGGGCTCCCAGTGGTGCCCGGCGTCGTCGGTGCGCCACACGCCGCCGCCCGTGGTCCCCTGCAGGAAGACATGGGGCTTGCCCGGGATCCCGGCCACCGCGGTCACCCGGCCGCCCCGGTGCGGTCCCACCATGCGCCAGCGCATCCCGGCGTAGAGGGAGGGGTCCACGGTGGGGGCGGCGGCGGCGGCCGCCTGGGTGGCCGCCGGGAGGGGGGACAGCGCCGCGAGGGCGGTCAGGGCGAGGACGATGCGGCGGGTGTCCAACATGGGCGGACGGCTCCAGGGACGGTGGGGTGGAATCGAGGGGGCGGGGCGGGCCGGGGAGGGCGGCCCGTCCCGCATCACGTCGCTGCTTCAGCTTCCGTACTTCACCGAGCACCCGTAGGGCCGGGACGTGGGGACGCTCACCGCCTTGCCGGCGAACAGCTCCTCCAACGCCTTGTCGGCGAGCTGGGCGGCGCCGGCGAGATCCTCCACCCGAGCGGTGGGCTTGTCGTCGATACCG
This sequence comes from Gemmatimonadales bacterium, assembly GCA_041309665.1. Taxonomy (GTDB): domain Bacteria; phylum Gemmatimonadota; class Gemmatimonadetes; order Longimicrobiales; family Gaopeijiaceae; genus SZUA-318. Next base: position 9,031 of record JBFYZE010000499.1, read on the forward strand.
CCCATGTAGCGGAGGACGCCCTGGGGGTCGATGACGTACATGTGGGGAGTGGTGCGGGCGTCGTAGGCCCGTCCCACGGTGCCGGCGGGGTCCAGGAGGACGGCGCTGGCCTTGCTCCCGTCGCTGGCCGTGCGCGCGTCCATGGCTGCGGGCTCGAAGTGCCCCTGCGTCCCGGGCGCCGACGACACGATGGCCAGCCAGACCACCCCCTTGTCCCGCCACTTCTGCTGCTGGCCGGGGATGTTTCCGCTGGAGTAATGCTTCACCACGTACGGGCAGTCGTAGTTGAGCCATTCCAGCACCACGTACTTTCCGGCGTACTGGGCCAGCGAGTGCTGGGTTCCCTTCGTGTCGGGAAGGGTGAAGGCGGGAGCAGGCTTCCCGATCTCCGGCGCCTGCGCCCGCAGCGCGGCGGGAATTGAGAGGGCGGCGGCCATCCCCAGGGCGAGGGTCCCGAGGAGGAACCGTCCCGTCCAGCCGTGCCCCGTCCGTGCGTTGGTTACGCGCATGTGCTTGTCTCCTTGCGTGTCAGCCGGCGGGTTCGCCGGCGGGCACCGCTCGGGCGGCCCGGTCCAGGGCCGCCAGCACGATGCCGGGGGTGAGGACCGCGGGGAGGAGCTCGGGCTCCGCCTCCGGGTCGGGGGAATACACCACGTAGAGCGGCACCCCGCTCCGTCCGAAGCTCGCCAGCGCCCGGGTGATCTCCGGGTCCCGGCGGGTCCAGTCCGCCTTGAGGAGCGCCACGTTCCGCTCGCGGAAGGCAGCCACGATGCCCTCCGAGGACAGGACGACGCGCTCGTTCACCTGGCACGATATGCACCAGGCGGCGGTGAAGTCCACGAAGACCACCCGCCCGGCGGCACGGTGGGCGGCGATGGTGGACCCGTCACCGAAGGGCTCCCAGGCCGAATCGGCCCCTGGCCCCGCTCCGGTCGCGCCCGCCGCGCCGGCCGGGGATGCGTACATCCCCATGGCCGGTTCGGACCGGCTCGCCCGCACGAGTGCCGCCGCCGCCAGGGCGAAAGCTGCCAACGCCACGGCGCGGGTGGCGAAGCGGAGGCGTGCCGGCATGGATGTGGAGGGCCACCGCCCCAGGACCCAGCACCCAAGCGCCACCAGGGTGAGGGCGGCGAGGAGTCCGGCGACGCCTCCGATCCCCGTCTGGAGACCGAAGACCCAGACGAGCCACACCACCACGGAGAACATGGGGAAGGAGAGCGCCTGCTTCAGCGACTCCATCCAGGCTCCGGGGCGGGGGACGCGCTCCAGGAGCGCCGGCCACGAGGACAGGACCATGTACGGCATCGCCATCCCCGCGCCCAGCACGGCGAAGATGGCCAGGCCTTCGACGGCCGGTCGGACCAGCGCCACGCCGATGGCCGCGCCCATGAAGGGAGCCGTGCACGGCGTGGCCACCACCGCCGCCAGGACGCCGGTGAGGAAGGAGCCCCGGAGGCTCTCGTCCCCGGCGCCCACGGCGCCGAGGCGCGTGAGGGCCGAGCCCGGCTCCCAGACTCCGGCCAGCACCAGGCCGATGACGAAGACCAGGACGGCGAGGAGCGCCACGATGGGCGGGCTCTGGAGCTGGAACCCCCACCCCACCTGGGCCCCGGCGGCGCGCACGGCGAGGAGGACGCCTGCCAGCGCCAGGAAGGAGGAGACCACGCCGGCCCCGAACGCCGCTCCGTGGCGTCGCGTCACCGCCGGGTCGCCGCCGGCGTGGCGGACGAACCCGAGGACCTTGAGGGAGAGGACCGGGAAGACGCAGGGCATGAGGTTCAGGAGGACGCCTCCGGCGAAGGCCAGGAGGAGGGCCACGCCCAGGCCGGCGAAGCCGGTGCGCCCGGCGCCGGTGGAAGGGAGCTCATCCTGCGCTTCGGCCCGTGAGGCGGATGTCGTCACCGGCGCCGAGAGGGCGAGGGCAGGGCGCACGGGAGCTCCCTCTCCTCCGAATCCGCCCCCGTCCATGCGCACGAGCACGCCCTCCAGCGCGGCCGGATCGGTGTTGTACGGGGAACGGAGCAGGGAGATGCGGAGCACCTCCCCGTCCCACGCCGGGGCCTGGGGCGCCACGTGGTCCGCGGCCGTGGGATCCGTGGGAAAGAAGTAGACCTCCGTGGGGCGCTCCCTCCACCCCCGGGGCGGGCGCACCTCCAGCGTGTAGCCTGCGGGCGTATCCAGGGCCCTGGCGCTCCACGCCGGGTCCTCCAGCGGCAGGAGGGTGTCGGTGTGCGTGAACAGGGAGGCCCACCCCGGATCGGGGGCGGGAGGGCCATCCGCCACGGGCACGTCCACGGTGAGGACGGTGTCGGCCGGGAGGCAGATCTCCTGGCACACCAGCCACGAGGCCCGCAGCCCCAGGGTCAGGCGCGAGCCCACCGGCAGCCCCGGGGGCACGTCCAGCTCGGTGAGGAGCAGGACCGTCCCGTGGTACCCGTAGCTCATGAGCGGCGGGTAGGGCACGCGCTCCGGCCTGGGCCACTGCACCGCACCGGCCGAGACCCCCGCCGGGAGCACCCACTCCAGGACCGCCTCGCTCCCGGAGTCTCCCGGGTTCCTCCAGTACGTGTGCCACCCCGGGTCGAGGGTTAGGACGAGTCCCACCGGGAGGGCGTGCCCGGGCCGGGCCGTCAGGGTCTCCACGGCGAGGCGGGCCGTGCTGTTGGGGGTGCGGTCGTCCGGGTCCGGGACTTCCTGTGCCCGGGCCGGGGCGGGGAGCAGGGCCACGGCCAGGAGGGGAACCGCCAGGAGGGCCGGCCGGAGCCGGCAGCGCGTCCTGTCCAGGGAATCCGTCACCGGGGTCGCCCGCCTGTGAAGGGGATGCTCACCACCACTACACCCGGTCCTGCCGACACCCCGACCGGCGACGTCCGGCCGGTGCGGTGCAGCCCCGGCACCACGCACCCGATGGCGGCCCCGACGGCGGCGCCCACCAGCACGTCCGAGGGATAGTGCATCCCCGACTTCACCCGGGCGAGGCCGGTGAGGGCGGCGGCGGAGAGGCTCGCCGCCCAGAGGGCGTCGGAGGCGCGGGACCGCCCGTGGACGTCGGCGAACACGGTCGACATGAGCGTGGCCAGCGCGAACGCCGAGGATGCGTGGCCGGAGAAGAAGGAGCGGCGCGCGTCCAGGGGGTCCGCGGCGGAGAGGGCGAGGCGCTCCTCCACGGAGAGGGACGTGTTGTGCGTCCAGGGACGCCGGCGCCCGGTCAGGTCCTTGGCCAGGTGGGTGGCGCCCTCCACGAGGAGCGCGGCCTCGGTGAACATGACGGCCAGCGTCGTGGCGTTGCGCCATCGCTCGTACGCGACCTGGGGCGCGAACGAGGCCAGGACGGCGGCGCCCAGGAGCGCGTGGCGGGTCCGGTCGCCGGCCGTGCCCCACGACCCGGACCATGAGCGGGCCCCGACCCGGTCGAAGGCGTTGACGTCGTCGGGGGAGAGCCCCTCGAGCTCGGCGCGGACCAGGGGGTCCGGCACCGGAGCCACCAGGTGGCCCAGGAGCGAGACACCCGCCGCCGCCGGGAGGAAGAGCACATCCCGCCGGCCCAGCTCGTAGGGGAAGGGACGCTCCGGTCCGGGGGCCGGCTGCGCCAAGGCGGGTGCCGCCGCGACGATGAGCGCGGTCGCGACGGACAGGAGGATTGCCGTCCGCGCGGCGGCGGGGCGTGCACGCTCCGTCGGCTTCCGTGTCAGCGGAGCCTCCTGCAGTCCCGGAAGACGTAGTGCACGGCGCGCTCCGGCGTGCTCACGTTCTCGTAGAAGTCGGCGTAGTACTCCAGAGTCTCCTCGCGCGTGCGCTCGTCGAGGGGCTCGAACGAGCGGTACAGCTCCTCCAGATCGGGGCGGATCTCCCGGAAGCGGGCGACCATCGGCTCCGTGTCGAGCTGCGGCCAGCACCATCCCCAATAGAGTCGCTGCCGCACATGCGTGATGGGAAGGCCGTCGAGGGGATTGGCGTAGGGCGCCTCCACGGCGCCGGCGAAGTCGAAGTCGTAGGGCACGGGGACGACGCGCCCCGGCAGCGCCAGGTTCGTCACGTTGTGCCCCTGGGCGTCGTGCCAGTCCGTGTTGCCGATCAGGTACTGGAAGAGGGCCATGGTGACGGCCTCGGCAGGGTGGAGCGCTTCCGGCCGGAGCGCCTTCCCCTCGGGCAGCTCCACGACCTCGCCGCCGACCCGGGCGGCGAGGGCGGAGGCGTCCTCGATGAAGAACGCCCAGCGCGTCACCGCCTCGTCGCGGCCCGCGTCGTCCCGGAAGGTGACGCGTGCCAGGCGGACGCGGTACGAGAGGTCGGTGACCAGGCCGTAGACCCGGTAGAGCAGGTACTCGCGCAGGACCAGCGCCTCGAAGCTGTCTCGGCCCAGGTGGCAGGGGACCACCATCTTGAGCCTGTCCTGGCCCGCGAAGGGGGTTCCGTCGGCTCCTCCCGAGCGCAGGTTCAGCCGGAGGGGAGGGAAGGAGCAGACGGCCGGGTTGCGGCGGAGGTCCCCGCGGGGGCGGACCTTGACCGGGAGGGTATCGCCTCCAGCCAGGACGAGGAGCGCGGGCCGGTCCGTCTCGCTCCGGTCGGAGCGCAGTGAGCCCATGTCGGTGACGAGGGTGATCTCCACGGGCTCGTGGGAGGAGAAGAGGGGCATGGGGCCGACGTCCTGGGCGCCCCCCGCGAGCGGTGCCGAAGCCACCAGAGCACAGCCGAACACGAGCCCCCAGGCTCCACGGATCCAGCGATCCATAGGTCTGCTCTCCCGTCTTCCTGCGGGACGGTGGGGCCGCACCGCGGTCCCCCGACACCGGACCCCCGCCGCACCAGGTACATGATGCCCGTGCGGCGGCGAGAGGGAAAGCCGCGGCTCAGCCGTCGGCACCCGCTCGCTCCCCTACCTCGTCGTCACCGTCCTCGTCCGCATCTTCCAGCTTCGCCAGCTCCCCCTGGAGCCGTTTCACCAGGCGTCCGGAGCGGATCCACTTCCACCCCTCCACCAGCACCACGAGAACGCAGAGGAGGGCCAGGAGCGCCACGTTCCCCTCCAGCGCCAGGCCGACGATGGGGATGACGGCGGTGGGGGTCACGCCCAGCATGCAGCGGATGAAGTGCCGGACCTCCGCCTTCCTCGCCGCCTCGAGCCGCTCGGTGAGGTCCCGGCGGTCGGACTCCTGCAGGTGGGAGAGGGGGCGCAGCGCCGGAGGCGCGGCCCGGTCGGAGCCGGACGCCCCGGGCGCGGCGTCGGCCGCTCCAGGCTCCTCCTCCAGGACGCCGGCGGCGACGAGGATCCCATGAGCCTCGACGAGCTGCTCCGGAGCCACGAGGAGCGACGCACCGGACACGCTCCCCATGTAGGTGTGCCCGCCGGCGAGGTTGTCGGAGGCGACGCGGGAGGGCACGCCTGCGTCCTCCAGGTACCCCTGGGCGAGCTCGGCTTCCCAGTGGTGAGCGAAGTGGGCGAGGCGCGTCTCGGGCATGACGCAAGCTTCGGTAGAGAGGGGCGCCTAGGCAACGGCCGGATCACGGGCCCGGCCGGGCCCCGCCCTTGCCCGACACCCGCGGGCGCCCGAGTGTGACGGGGAGGTCGACCCTCGAGCCTGGGGAGAGGATCATGCCGGAAGCCATCCGATTCACGCTCAACGGGGCGCCCGCGGAGCTCGACGTGGATCCCGGGCGCGCCCTCCTCTGGGTCCTGCGGACCGACCTGGGCCTCACCGGGACCAAGTACGGGTGCGGCGAGGAGATGTGCGGCTCGTGCGTCGTGCTCCTCGACGGGCGCGCGGTGTACTCCTGCGGCACGCCGGTGGGCGCGGTGCGGGGACGGGAGGTGACCACCATCGAGGGGCTCGCGCGGGACGGGAGGCTCCACCCCGTGCAGCAGGCCTTCGCCGACCACGACGCCCTCCAGTGCGGCTTCTGCACGCCGGGGCTGATCCTGGGCGCGGTATCGTTCCTCAGCCGGAACCCCGATCCCACGCCGGAGGCCATCAAGGAGGGGCTGGAGGGGCACCTCTGCCGATGCGGCACGTACGTCCGGGTGATCGAGGCGGTCCGGGCCGCAGCCGATGCGCTCGAGGAGGCCCGGCCATGACCACCCGCCGCGACTTCCTGAAGATCTCGGGCCAGGGGATCTTCGTGATGTTCACCGTGGACATCACCGGCCTCCTGGCCGCGCGCTCCATCCAGCAGCGCGGCGCTCCCACCGACCTGAACGCGTACCTGCGCATCGGCGAGGACGGGCGCGTCACCCTGTTCACCGGGAAGATCGAGATGGGGCAGGGGATCCACACCTCCCTCCCGCAGATGCTCGCCGAGGAATTGGACGTGGCACTGGACCTGGTGGACCCGATCATGGGGGACACCGCGCTCTGCCCCTGGGATATGGGCACTTTCGGCTCCATGAGCACGCGCTTCTTCGGCCCGCCGATGCGCAAGGCGGCGGCCGAGGCCAAGGCCGTCCTCAGGGAGCTGGCGTCGGAGCGCCTGCGCGTGCCGGTGACGCGCCTGGCCACCCGGGACGGCACCGTCTACGACACGCAGGATGCGTCCTCCGTGGTGACGTACGCCGCGCTGGCCCAGGGGAGGCGCATCGAGCGCCAGGTCAGCGGCGACGCGCCACTCGACGACCGCTCGGCGTACACCGTGAGCGGCGTGCCCACGATGCGGCGCGACGCGGCGGAGAAGGTGACCGGGAAGGCGAAGTTCGCCGCCGACCTGCGCGTGCCCGGGATGCTGTACGCGAAGATCCTCCGGCCACCCGCCCATGGCTCCACGCTCCTGGAGTCGGACACGGACGCGGCTGAGCGGGTGGAGGGGGCCACAGTGGTCCGCGACGGCGAGCTCGTCGCCGTCCTGCACGAGCGCCCCGACGCGGCCGAGGCCGCGCTGCGGGCGGTGGTGGCGCGTTGGCAGCAGCCCGACTCGGGCCCCGGCAACGCGGATATCTTCGAGTATCTGGAGAAGAACGCGCCGCCGCTCCGCGTCGTCACCGAGTCGGGGGACCTCGCCGCCGGGCGCTCGGCGGCCGCGCGGGCGTTCGAGTCCACGTACCGGACCCCCTACTGGGCCCACGCGCCCATGGAGCCCCACGCCGCGCTGGCGCAGGTGGAGGGGGGGAGGGCCACGGTGTGGGCGTCCACGCAGAACCCGTTCGGCGTCCAGACGGAGGTGGCCCGCGCGCTCGGGGTGCCCGCCGAGGACGTGAGGGTGATCACGCCCTTCGTGGGGGGCGGGTTCGGAGGGAAGACCAACAACCGGCAGGCGGTGGAGGCCGCCCGCCTGGCCAGGGCGTCCGGCCGCCCGGTGCAGGTGTCGTGGACGCGGCGGGAGGAGTTCTTCTACGACACGTTCAACCCGGCGTCGATCATCAAGGTGTCCTCGGGGATCGATGCCGCGGGGAAGATCACGTTCTGGGAATATGCCAACCTCCATGGCGGGGACCGCAGCTCGACACCGGCCTACCACCTTCCCAACCACCGCGTCACGTCGCAGGGCGGGTGGAGCGGAGACGGCCCGCGCCATCACCCGCTGTCGGTGGGTCCGTGGCGGGGCCCCGGCGCCAACATGAACCACTTCGCCATGGAGTCCCAGGTGGACCTCATGGCGCAGGCGGCGGGGATGGACCCGGTGTCGTTCCGGATGGCCAACCTCACGGACGAGCGCATGCGGCGCGTGCTCCGCGCCGCCGCGGAGACGTTCGGCCACGCCTGGAAGCCGGCGCCCTCCGGCGAGGGGGTGGGCGTCGCGCTGGGGACGGACGCGGGGACGTTCGTCGCCGCCATGGCCAGGGTCCGGGCGAGCCGGGAGACCGGGTCGGTGGCGGTGGAGCGGATCGTGTGCGCCCAGGACATGGGCGAGGTGGTGAACCCCGAGGGCGCCCGCATGCAGATGGAGGGCGGGATGACGCAGGCGCTCGGGCATGCCCTGGCGGAGGAGATCCACTTCCAGCGCGGCGCCATCGCGGAGAGGAACTTCGACGCCTACGCCATCCCCCGGTTCTCTTGGACGCCGGAGATCGAGACCACCCTCGTGGACAACCCCGACCTGGCGCCCCAGGGGGGCGGCGAGCCGGCCACCACGGTGGTGGCGGCGATGGTGGCCAACGCCGTGCACGACGCGCTGGGCGTGCGCCTCTTCGATCTGCCGCTGACGCCGGCGCGGATCAGGGCGGCGTTGGCTGAAGCTCGGTAGGAAGGCTACGGCCCGGACCGAGGCGGGCGTCGGCGACGTGCATGTCCGCCGACACCGCCTCGCCCTCCGCCTCGATCCTGGCCCAGTCGTCGGGCTTGAACTGCTTGATGCGCCGCGCCGACTCCTTACGGGCTCACGTAGCGTGAGGTGGAAGGGGGTGGACGCCGCCCACGGCTTCGCTCATCGAACGGGCGCCAGGGTTCCCCCCGGGAGGAGTCTCATCCCAGGGCCACGTGGACCAGCCCCCGGGGCCTTCTTCTCCTCCTCGAAGTCCCCGTTCATCCGGCACTCGGGGTTCAGGCCGATCCCCACTTCGGCGACGTTGGCTGCGTTGGGGACGCTGCCGAGGATCTTCCGGAGCGCGGTGGCGCGGGCGCCGCTGCTCCCGGTGAGGCCGATGAGGGCGTCGGCTCCCTCCTCGCGCCTAGCGCTTCCTCGTGTCCGAGTCCACCCGCCCGTCCACCATGTGGACGATGCGGTCGCAGTGGCGGGCCACGTGGTCGTCGTGGGTCACCAGCAGGAAGGCCGTGCCCCGCTCGCGGTTGAACGTCCTGAGAAGCTCGAGCACCTGCTCTCCCGACTGCGTGTCCAGGTTTCCGGTGGGCTCGTCGGCCAGGACCAGCGGGGGGTCCACGACCAGCGCCCGTGCCACGGCCACCCGCTGCTGCTGGCCGCCGGAGAGGTCCGTGGCCCTGTAGCGGGCCCGGTCCGAGAGCCCGACGCGGTCCAGGAGCGAGGCGGCCTTCTCCCGCATCCAGGGCGCGGGACGCCCGTGCTGCGCCAGGAGGGGGAGCATCACGTTCTCCAGCGCGCTGAACGCTGGCAACAGGTGGTGGAACTGGAACACGAAGCCGAGCGTGCGCCCGCGGAGCGCCGTGCGCGCGTCGTCGCCCAGCGGGACGGTGTCGCGCCCCTGGATGAGGATCCTCCCCTCCGTGGCCCGGTCCAGGAGGCCGACGAGATTGAGGAGCGTGGTCTTCCCCGAGCCCGATGGCCCGGTGAGGGCGCAGAACTCGCCGCTCTCCAGCGTCAGGTCGATCCCCCTCAGGGCGTGCGTGACCACACGCTCCCCGTACGTCTTCGAGAGCGCCTCGGTGCGCAGGATGGGCTCAGCCATTGCGGATCACCGTGGCCGGGTCGAGGCGAGCGGCGTCCCTCGCGGGCACCACGGCGGCGACGAGCCCCACCGCCAGCGCCACCGCCACCGAGCGCCCGTAGAGGAGCGGTGTGAGCGCCACGGGGAAGGTGGCCGAGCCGTCGGGGTTCTCCGCCAGGGAGGCGAAGAAGAGCGCCAGCGCGGTTCCCAGCGCGATGCCCATGAGGGAGCCGGCGGTCCCCAGGATGGCGCCCTGGAGGAGGAAGATCCGGGTGATGCAGGCGGAGCGGGTCCCGGTGGCGCGCAGGATGCCGATCTCCCTCGCCTTCTGCACCACGCTCACCGCCAGCACCGAGGCGATTCCCAGCGCCACGGCCAGGATGACGAACACCTGGATCATGACGCTGGACGCGCTCTGGGAGCGGAGGCCGGTCATGAGGTCGCGGTTCTGGGACATCCACGAGTCCGCCACCAGCCCCGTGCGGTCGGCGATGTCGGCGGCCAGCGCGTCGGCAGCGAAGATGTCGGTGCCCAGAACCTCCAAGGTGGACACGCCGCCCTCGACGCCGAAGAGCGTCTGGGCTCCCCGGAGGGAGATGAAGAGGAGCCCCTCGTTCAGGCTCCGGCTCCGGTAGTCGAAGATCCCGGAAACGGTGTACACGCCGCCCCGGTCCCCCGGGACCTGCAGGCGGAGGCGGCCGCCCACGCCGATCCCCAGCTTGCGCGCCAGCTCCATCCCGACCACGGCGTGGAAGCCGTCCAGGTTGAACGCGCCCTGCACGAGACGGCTGCGCACGTCCACGATGGTGGAATACGTCTCCATGTCGATTCCCCGGACGTTCACCGAGATGGAGCCGGGCCCGCGCACGGCCAGCGCGGGGCCGGACACCGTGGGCGCCACCGCCCGGATGCCCTGCGTGCGCCTGAGCAGCGCCTCCACCTGCCTCCACCCCACGATGGAGCGCACGCGCTGGGGCGGGCGCTGCACCTCCGCCGCCTGCAGCTCGCCCCCCTCCGGGGCGAGGACGCGGGGCATCTCCTCGGGAGGACGCACCACCACGTGCGCCTGGCTTCCAAGGGTGCGCTCGATGATGCTCTCCTGCAGCCCGACGATGAGCGCGGACAGGAAGATGATCACGCCCACGCCCACGCCGATCCCCGCCAGGATGAGCCAGGTCTGCAGCCGCCCGTCCTTCAGGTAGCGGAGGGCGACGAAGAGCTCGAAGGGCACGCAGCGCCCCGCGTCAGCGGCCCGCTGCGGCAGGGCGCACCCGGACCCTCGCGCCCACGTCCGGGGATCCCGCGGCGCCCACCACGGGCTCGCCCTCGGAGATGCCCGAGAGGATCTCCACCCACGGTCCCGCCCGGAGCCCCACCTCGACGTCGCGGCGCTCGATCCGCCCGTCGCGCACCACCGCCACCCAGGGCGCCGGCGTGCCCAGCCCGCGCACCGCGCTCTCGGGGAGGACGGCGGCGCCCGGGCGGCGGCCCGCCTCGATGTTCACCGAGAGCGTCATGTCCGGGAGCAGATAGGGAGGGGGGTCGTCCACCAGGAGGCGCACCTCCACCGTGCCCTGGGCCGCGTCCACCGACGGGGCGACGAGGGACACGCGCGCGGGGAAGGTCCGGTCCGGATAGGCGTCCGCGGACGCCGTGGCCGGCGCGCCCACCTGGATCCCGCCCAGGTTCTCCTCGGCCGGGAAGACCACGATCTCCGTGGCCCCGTCGAGGGCGAGCTCCAGGAGCGTGCGCCCGGGCTGCGCGGCGTCCCCCGGCTCCACGTCGCGGACGAGCACCGTGCCCGCCGCCGGCGCCTCCACCCGCGTCAGCTCCAGGCGGGCGCGAGCCGCCTCCAGCGCCGCCCGGGCCCGCTCCACGGTGGCGATGCAGATCGGAAGAGCGTC